>CAZIRH010000091.1:0-12987 GCA_964541065.1 uncultured Solibacteraceae bacterium | reverse complement strand
TCGGTGGTGGATGCCTCCGGACTCCCGGTTCCCGGCGCCGTCGTGACCCTCACCAACGAGGCGACCGGTGAGCGTCGCACGCAAACCAGCAGCTCGACGGGCGACTTCAGTTTCTCCGCGGTCTTGCCCGGGAGCTACACCGTGGCCGTGGAGGCCAAGGGCTTCAAGCGCGTCGAAAAGCAGCACCTCAACATTACCGCGACGGAGCGCCTGGCCGCCGGGCAGTTTACGCTGGAGGTCGGCAGCGTCACCGAGGCGATCACCGTCTTCGCCGAGGGCACACCCGTGCAGACCACCAGCCCGGAGCGCTCCGCGGTGCTCACCAACACCCAGGTCAGCACCCTGATGGTTCGCGGCCGCGACTTCTTCACCCTGATCAAAGTCTTGCCGGGCGTCGTGCCGCCGAGCGAGATGGAATCCCTGGGCCGAACTCCCCTCACCAATATTCAAGGGATGCGGATGAGCTATCCCACGGTGGCCATCGATGGTGTCTCCACCAATGACCTGGGGAGCATGCAGGTCATGGGCGCGCCGATGAACCTGGACGCCGTCAGCGAGATCAAAGCCCTGATGACCAACTATCAGGCGGAATACGGCCGCACCGCCGGTGCGCTCATCCAGGTCGTCACCAAGTCCGGGAGCAAGGATTTCCACGGCGGCGGCTACTATTACAAACGCAATGAGATGTTCAACGCCAACAACTTTTTCGCCAACCGCAACAAACAACCGATTCCGCGCTACCGTTACAACACCTGGGGCTACAACCTCGGCGGTCCGGTGCCGCTGCACCCGGTGAAGGACAAGCTGTTCTTCTTTTTCTCTCAGGAGATTATGCCGACCTCGACGCCCCAGTCCATACAGAACGTGACCGTTCCCACAGCAGCGCAACGCAGCGGCGACTTCTCCGCCCAGCTCCCCGCCACCGTAGTCCGCGATCCGCTTACCGGCACACCGTTTGCCAACAACATCGTACCTTCCAATCGCATCGATGCGAACGGCCAAAAGCTGCTGTCGCTGTTTCCCTTACCCAACGTTGACGTGTCCCTCTCGAGGGGGGCGTACAACTACACCTTCCAGGAGGTCATCCCAGCGACGCGCACCAGCGAGGTTTATCGCGTGGACTATAACCCGACCGACCGGTTGCGCATCTACATTCGCGGATCCAACTTTCGCCTGAGCCAGACCGGCTATTTGATTGGCGGGGCCGCCTCGGGCGCCGCGTGGGGCATGCTAAAAGCCCTCAACAAGTACAACGACGATTCGGGTGTGGCCAACGTCGCGTACACCATCAACCCCACGACGGTGAACGAATTCAATTTTGCGGTCCACCACGATGCCCAGTACGCCGTTCCCAACAGCCAGAGCGACATCGACAGGCTGAGCCGGTCCAAGATCGGCATGACCTTGACCCAGTTCTATCCGCAGTTCAACGTCATTGACATGATCCCCTGGGCGTCGTTCGGAGGGATCACGGGAGCCGCGAGCTTCACCACCGACAGCCGGTTTCCCATGCGGAGCGCCGATACAGTATTTGACTTCTCCGACAACATCTCCAAGGTCCGGGGCCCGCATACCTTAAAAGCCGGCATCTACTACGAACGGGTCCGCTACTTCAGCAGCGGCAACGGAACCAACTTTGGCAGCTTCGACTTCAGCAGCGACACGAACAACCCGCTGAATACCGGTTATGCCTATAGCAACGCCCTCATGGGCGTCTTTAGGTCGTACCAGGAAAGCAACTCGCGAGTCGAAACCAACGGACGCGGCAACACGCTGGAATGGTTCGTACAGGACAGTTGGCGCGTAAACCGAAAACTCACACTGGATTACGGACTACGCTTCACCTGGTACACACCGTATACCGACGCAAGGTCGCAGGCGGCGAGTTTCCAGCCGAACCTGTTCGATCTGAGCAAAGCTCCGCGGCTCTACTATCCGGTGCTGAATTCCAGCGGGCAGCGGGTGGCCTACGACCAGCCGACCAACACCTATGCGGCGGCCGTGCTGATCGGCGCGATCGTTCCCAACTCGGGCAACACGGCCAATGGCATGGTGCTGGACGACGGCAAGACGATCGATCGCGGTTTGATGAAGCATCAAGGGGTGATGTACGGCCCCCGCTTCGGCTTCGCTTACGATGTGTTCGGCAACGGCAAGACGGCTGTCCGCGGCGGATTCGGCATCGTGTACAACACTCGCGAGCGGGTTCTGCTGCTCGACGTGGCGCGGACTCCCCCGGTGCAGTACACCCCGACCATGTACTACGGGACGATGAGCACGCTGCTGCAAAGCGCCGGTACGCTGTTCCCGGTCTCCACGACCGGCCTGTCCGCGGCCGGCAACGTGCCGAGCGTCTACAGCTACAGCCTCGGGATCCAGAGAAGTCTCGGGTTCAACACTGTTCTGGACGTGGCCTACGTCGGAGCTTTGGGCCGGCACCTGCTGGACCTGCGCAATATCGCTACGTTACCCTATGGCTTCCGGTTTCTGGCCTCGAGCCAGGACTCGACCACGGGCCGGCCGCTGCCGGACAATTACCTGGTGGCATATCGCGGCTATTCCAGTGTGACCATCGACGAGTTTGCGAGCAGCTCCAACTACCACTCGATGCAAGTCCAGGTGAATCGTCGTTTCTCTCGCGGTTTGCAGTTCGGCGGAGCCTGGACTTGGTCGAAGTCCATGGACTTTGCGAGCAACGACTGGGGCTCGGTCGCCCACGTCGTGCCGGTGAGGATCTGGAACTACGGCAAGTCGGACTTCGACCGGACTCACATCGTGCAGATTAACGCGGTGTGGGACCTTCCTAAGGCCACCAAGCTCGTGAACAACAAAGTCCTGGGCGTCATCGCGGACAACTGGCAGCTCTCCGGCATTGCCTCCTTCGTTAGCGGCGGGCCGTCGGGCATCTCGCTCTCTACCACGACCGGTCTGGACATCCCCGGCGGCGGAGACGGCGTTCGCCCCATCGTGCTTTCCAACCCGATCCTGCCCAAAAGCCAGCGCAGCCTCTTGGGGTACTTCAGAACCGACGTCTTCGCCATGCCGGCGCTGGGCACTTACGGCAATGCGCCCAGAGACGTAGTCCGCGGGCCGGGAATCAACAACATCGACATGTCGATCTTCAAATACATTCCCATCCGCGAGAAGTATCGCTTCCAGCTCCGCTTTGAGGCCTATAACGCCCTCAACCACACCCAGTTTTCGTCGATGAACACGACCGCGCAGTTCAACCCGGCCACCGGCCAGCAGGTAAACGCGTCATTGGGAACACTGACCGCAGCGCGCACACCCCGCGTCGGGCAGGCATCGCTACGCTTCTTGTTCTGACCCCCCAGCCGGGCGGCCTGCCGCCGGCACTCTGCTGGGAGCAGGCCGCCCGGCCGCCGGTTTTTCACAGCTTCTCAGCCGGCGGCCGCCGCCGGACCCAGGTCAGGCAGATCGAATTCCGCCAGGTCCAGCGGGTAGGTCCCGTGCTTGCGAACCAGCCCCAGCACGTACTCGTAGCGCTCGGCTGAGACGTTGCTCGGCACCGAGTGATCCGACTGGAAGATAAAGCCGCCGCCCTTGGCCGCGTTCAGCTTCCTCAGAACCGCCTGGCGTAGCTCCTCCCGCGTCCCGTTCGCCCACAGTGCGACGTCCATGTTCCCGCAGAAGCCGATCCGGTGGCCGAAGCGCCGCCGCAGGTCCACCACGTCCAGCCCGGCCTTGGCTTCCAGCGGGTTGTACGCATCGACGCCGATCTCGATGAAGTCCTCGAAAATGCGGTTGACGTTCCCGCACCCGTGGTATATCACCGGCAGCCCGTGATCGTGGCACTCCCTGACCAGCGCCGCGACGCCGGGCTTGAAGTGCCGTCGCCAGTACTCCGGCGAGAACATCAGGGTCTTCGTGTACGCCACGTCGCCCCAGATGACCATCCCGTCCAGCTTTCCGTTGGCGGCCTTGATCTGCGCCCTGACAGCCTCGAGGCAGAACTCGAAGATCCGCTCCACGAACCTGGCGACTTGGTCCGGGTACATGCCGATCCAGAGCATCGCGTTTTCCGGCCCCACGATGCGCCAGAGCATCTCGTGGGCCTCGCACACCCCGCCGAAAACCGGGAACTCGGCCGCAACCGCGTTCAGGCGGTCCACGAAGGAGGGCAGGTTGCGGGAAAACGAGTCGCCCACGCCGTTGAGTTGGTCGTCGCCCGGGCGGAAGTAACGGCGCTCGTCCCAGGCATCGTCAAACTGGAAGGCCGCCATCTTCTCGACGGTGTCCGTGTCGAATTGCACGAAGGCCGGCATAGGCAGGTCAAATCTCTTCCGGATGACCGCCTCAAAGCCGGTGCGCACCACCACTTCCGCGGCGTCCTGGCGCAGGATCTCGAACGGCTTGATATGCGGATCGAGATTCGGGGTCAACTGGAGCCAGTCCAGATCGTAGTAGCGGTAGATATCGGCGTCCGGGGCGAGACCGAGTTCCTCCCGCCAGCGCTTGATAAAGCCGCCCCAGAAGAAATCGCTGACCGGCACGCGGTCCGCCTCCTGATGCCGGAGCGTCTTCCGCATGCGACCGAGTTTCTGAAGGCAATTGGCCGTTCGAGTCACACCGCTCACTGCCGAGCCAAACCGAGACTGCCGCTGCGATAGCTTTCGGGCGGGCCCAAGTAGCTTGGTCTCACCCCGCCCAGGTTCACGACCAGTCTCTGGAGCACAACGCCGGGGTCAACCGTCCAGAACTTCAGCGTGTGGTAGCCGGGGTCCGCCACCCTGTGTGTGGACTTGATCTGCCGGACACTGTCTCTCACGGAGGCCTCCCAGTCCTGTAGAGTATTCTTCGCCAACGCGTCAACGACCTGGGGCGGCTGGTCGTCGAAAGAAACCGCGAATCGAAGGCCACGGCCGGGCACGAAGTTCAGGGTCGGAGCGATAATCGCCTCAACCTCAACCTCTCCTGAATGAAACAGATACATTTGATACTCGAGGCACGGAGAATCCTTGGGCGGCGTCACGCTGGTCGCCGTGACAGGGAAGACGGTCATGGATGAGAGCGTCCGCCCGTAGTCGGCAATCCTCTCCCAACGAACCGAACCCGCATCCACCTTTTTGGTGTAGTGCTCCGCCTCGATGGATACGTAACCATCCGCCTCGACAAAACCATCCAGAGCGGCTCTGGACGGCTCCGGCGGGTTGAACGTGCTGACTTTGACTGTTACCTCGCCGCCGCCGGATTGAACAATCCTGACCGCCCCCTCCGCCGATCCCGGCGGCGCTTTGCGCCAGTCGGCGCGCACCCAGATGCGCTGTTCCTTGCTGATTGTGCCACGCGCTGGCTCGACCACGATCCAAGGGGCGCCGGTCGTCGCCGAGAACTCAAATGGGGTTCGCCCCCGATTGAAGACCTCGACAAACCGGCGCTGCTGATTGAACACATCCAGCGTCGGGAGAGCCGGTTCGTCCGAAGAGCCGGGCCACGCCCCCAGGGAACCCTCCACCGCCACGCCCATCTGGGCCGCCTCGGGAATCTCGAGCTCCCTGACCTCGGGCATCACGTTCACCGGCGGCTGGTTCCAGTACGTGTAGCCGATGTGCGTCTGATCCATCATGTGTTCCCACTTGCCCCCGGCCAGGGTGTGGTTGTAGTAGTCGGCCAGATCGGCATCGGCCTGAAACAGCGCTCGAGCCTGTGCCGCTACATCGTTTGTGCCGCCGCGACCCTGGCGGGCGTAGAGGCGGTTCCTCCCCACGGTGATGTACAGCTCAGTAACCACCGCGGAGGCCTTGGTCGGGTAGAGAACGAGCTGGAAAAAGGCGTCGCGCGCATTCTCGGGCAGCCTGCCATTGATCCGCTCCGCCTGCGCCGTGATGGCCCGGAAGTCGGCGAGCACCGTATCGGCCTCCTGGTAATCCACCAGACTGAATGTCGTGGGCTCCAGAAGCTCCGGCTTCCGTCTTCCGTTGTACTTCGTGTACTTCGAAATGATGTCGGCAATCTCCGCGGCATAGGCCGATCCGAACTGCTGTTCGGCCCATCGCGTGGTGAACTCGCCTATTCTCTCCTTCGGCGACCCCTGGGGATCGCGGGCCAAGGTCAGGAAGAAGTCGATGGGAAACTCCATCGGCTTGAGGTCGCCGACGTTCACGATCCATACGCGGTTGGCGCCGTAGCGATAGGCCAGATTCATCTGCTCCCAGACCTTGGTGATGGGGATAGTGTTGAGCCATTTGTAGGAACGCGGCCCGCCGACGTAGTCGAAATGGTAGTAAATGCCCGCCCCGCCGCGGCGCGCCCGTTCGTCGTCGGTGGGGAGCCGCCGCACGTTCCCCCAGTTGTCGTCGCACCAGAGCAGCGTCACGTCGTCGGGGACGCGCATGCCCTTCTCGTAGTATTCCTGCACCTCTTTGTACAGCGCCCAGTCCTGCGGAACCGCCGCGAGGTTGGGGTTCACCCGCTCGGCGATGATTCGGCGCTGGTCCGCCACGATCCTCTCCAGTAAGGCGATGTTGGCGCCCTCGGACATCGGCAGGTCGCCGTCCCCGCGCATGGCGAGCGTGATGATGCTCTCGTAGTCCTTGTTGCGCTGAATGCCTTCCTCCCAGAATGCCCGCAGCGCCGCCGCATTCTTGGAGTAGTCCCACGGACCCACGCCATGGCGCTTCCACTCCTGCTGCGCTCGCAACATCGGCTCGTGGTGCGAGGTCCCCATGACAATGCCGTATTCGTCGGCGAGTTTCGGATTCAGCGGATCGTCCTCGTTGAAAGCGTTGTTCCACATGGCCGGCCAGAGATAGTTGGCCTTCAGCCGGAGCAGGAGTTCGAAAACCTTCACGTAGAAGTGGTGGTTGTAGTTTCCGAACTGTTTCGTCACCCAGCCGGTCAGCGACGGCGCTTCGTCGTTCAAGAAGATGCCTCGGTACTTGACCGCCGGCTCGCCTTGCACGTATCTGCCGGGCTTCACAAACAGGGCGTCTTGATGTTCTACCGGGACGTCCGCCCACCAATACCAAGGGGACACTCCGATCTGCTCGGACAGATCGTAGATGCCGTAAATGGTCCCGCGCTTGTCGCTCCCTGCGATGATCAGTCCGCGGGCGACGCCGGGCAGAGGTTGCGGCAGGACTTGGATGAGAAACGACTCCCACTTGCCCGCGATCTCGGCGACGTCGATCTTCCCCTCGCGGATCAATCCGTCGATGATCCGGCTCTTGCCAATCGTGCCCGCGATGATCGCACTCGGTCCCAGCGCCTGCGCGTCGTGAGCAATGGTCGGAGTGCGGGTGGTGACGCGGGCCACATCCGCCTGCAAGTCGCGGGCCGCGCGAACGGCGCCCGGGTGGTCGTTCGAGTCCACGTAGATGGTCGCGGTGACCTTTCCCTGCGCGATGGCAAAGCTGCCCTCGGTGTAGGCCTTCTGCACATGTCGGCGCTCGCCGAGGGCCCAAGCGCCCGGCGGCATGGCGGCCAGGCAGAGGATGACCAGCAGCTTGGCGTCAGGTCTAGAAGTCATATGCCGACTCAGAACTCTTTGCTGGGCCAGATGCGGAACTCCCCGCTCGAATGCAAAAAGCCCAGCAGATACAGCATGCCGTCGTAGTAGCGCCATCTCCCCGAAGGGACCGGCGTGTTCCACAGCGCTTCGACGAACTTCTGTGCGCGCGGATGGGTGGCCGCGAGACTGACCACGGCGTTCATGGCCACCAGCCCGGTCGAGTGTTCACTGCCGAACTGGCGGCCCTCGAGAGTGAACTGGTTCCCATAAGTGGACAGGCCTTGCGACTCGAAAAACGCCTGCAAACGCTTACTCAACCGCCTTTCGCGAACATCCTTGGCCCACCAGGCCCAGTCCACCGACCAATTCATGGCGGTGCGCCACGCGTCGAACCTGAAATGAACGGACTGCGGGTTCCAGTCGCTGGCCCACGGCGTGCCGTCGAAATTGGCGTACTCGGGGGCGAGGCCGGTGGCGGGATGAGTCGTGCGTTGAAAGAAATCACGGCTGACCGTGGCCGCCTCACTCCAGAAGGGCCGGTCAGCCACCGGACCCCACCGCGCCCACAGCTCATAGAAGGCGGGCAGGTGATAGGAGGGGTCGGTGTGGTCGCGCACGTCAATGGTTGGGGAAAAACGCACCATCTTGTGCTTGGGCTCAAACAGCTCTCCGGCCGTGCGGGGGCCGCGGACCGTTCGGCCCGTGATGAGCTCCCGATGCCGCATGTCGCGGAGCAGCCGGTCGGCCTCGGCCCGGTAGTCGTAGATGCCCGCGCCATTTCCCCAGCGGCCCGCCGCAAAGTAAAGCGCCATGACGAAATACTCTTCTCCATCCGGCGCCGGCATCTCGTCGTTGGGCGTGCCGTCGGTCCTCAGGGACCACGAAAAGAAGCCGCGGGCGGGGTGGTCAGGCGCATCGCGGTACATGTGCGTCTTGGCCCAATTCCAGAGCGCGTCGAACTCGGCCTTCTTGTCGAGCTGCACCGCGATCATCATGCCGTAGGACATGCCTTCGGAGCGCACATCGTTGTGGCCGATGTCAGAGAGATAGGCGAGCGCCCCGCGGGCGTTGGTTCCGGCAGGGAAATAGACCGCCTGCGTAGCCGGATCGCCATGGAACAGTTGCTGGAAGGCGGCGCTGATCTTGTCCGTGACTTCCTGCCGGGAATGGCCGGCTTCGACGAACAGATTGCGGTAGCGGCCAGTGGCGAAGGCTCCTGAACCACGGCCTCCCTCCGCGAAACAAAGACAACCAAAACACACCAGAAACAACAGGGCGCGCATTCTTGCAGCGAGCGGCTCCATGATGGTTCCCTCATCCACGTCGAGACCCCTCATTGTACCTGGCTGCGGCGCCAAATGAGGTCAGCCCGATGTGCCCCATTTCCCGGCGCGGGAGGGGCGCGTGGATCCCAGTTGGGGTATGCTGAAGGGCGGCCGGGAGGCAGAAACGGAGATCCCGGCCTGCGGGAGAGATCATGGAGAGACGTCAGTTCTTCGGTTGTGCCGGCATTGCTTCGATGACCGCGGTGGCGGGAGCCGCCGTCGCGCAGGAAGCCGCCCCAGGGTCGCGGCCGCCCGCCAAGGGCGTCAAGATCACCGTGCTGAAGATCAGCGTGCAGCAGGATCTGCGCCAGCACAGCTCCGGCGAGATCAAGCCCTGCGACCGGTTCAAGGTGGGCCAGGAGTTTGTGGTTAAAGTGCCGTGGGTCCCGCCGGAGGGTTTCTGCCCCTGGGCTTGGGCGGACATCCGAACCTACATCCACATCGTCCACGCGGGAGGGATGCAGCAGTTGGTGGGCTGTTGCACCGATGGGCTCAGGCCGGTGTTCTTCAAGATAGAACGCCTCGTCTGACCAGCACGCCGCGGGGCGGCGGTCGGGCGGACGCTACGCGCGGCGTTGGCCGCCAGGATGTCGAGGCGTCCACGCTGTGTTCCACGAAGGCACGCCGGTCGCGCCGCAGACAGCTACGGCTGAAACTGCACAGCGTAGAGATCCGCGTCTTTCATGACGAAGCGCAGTCGCACCACTTGGCCGGCCAGCCGGCTCACGTCGCTCGTGCCCTTCCAGCGCACCACGCCGTCGATCTCGTCGCCGATCATCTCCCTGGCATCCGCCAGGCTGTAGCCCGGGATGGGCGCGCCGTTCTCCTGCTGGATCTCGACGCGAATGCCGCCGGCGGCGGAGGTGGCAAAGTTGATCTCCAGCTTGCTGCCGCGAAAGCGCAAGGGCCTGGTGATCATCTCGCCGCCCGCATAGGGGGCGTGGACGGATGCGAAACCGTCCAGCCGCAACGTGTAGCGCTGCAAGTGGGCCGTCCGCTGGGCGTAATCGCGGGCCACGTAGAACGACATCTCCGTGGGTCCCGTCTGGACGACGTTCAGCGCGCTGTAGTTGGACCGCGAGACCCAATTCTCCCAACCGGGCCCCGGCCGCAGAAACGACTCCATGAAAGTGCGGTCGTACCGATGGCCGCCGCGGCTGCTGAGCAGAACCAGGTCCGAGCAATCCCCGAAGTACTTCGGGTCAACCCCTATCGCCATGGCCTGTTCGCCGCTGAGCGCCTGGCGGCCCTGCATGAAGCGGGCGGCAATGCCCACGTAGAGATGCGGCGCGCGGAAGTAAGGGCTGGTCTGGTTGGTGTACAGGTGCTCCGGCGGAGTGTCGCCACAGCCCATCTCCACCGGCTCGGTCCAGCTCACGAAGTCTTGGCTGGTGGCCCGGGAGATCCAGCGGTAGCGCACATCCCCAACCCGCTTGAAGGTCCGCAAGTAGCACAGGTACGCCTTCTCGTGCTCGGACCAGAACGAGACGTTCTGCGAATCGTGGGCGGGCTCCGGGCTGGGCGGCAGGACAGGGTGCTGGCGCAGCCTGCGCCAGCGGATCCCATCTGAGGAGGCGAAGGCCCACAGTCCTCTTCGCTGGTCGCCGGCCAGCGCCTTGAACCGCTCGGCTGGGTGCACCCCCGGCCGGGCGTCCAGCAGCGGGCTGAAATTGTGGGAGAACGGGGGATCGTTGGCGATGATGACGTTGTTTTTGGCGGTCCCCTGAACTTCGTGCATTCCCAGCTCGGGCTTCACCCAATGGACGCCGTCGCGGGATTCCGCATAGCAGGTCACCTCCGCGGGGGTCCCGTGAACCGCTACGGGCAACCCACGGTAGTAGAGCCGGTACACCGCGCCGTCCTTGATAACCGTGAAGTAGTTGCTGAACACCCCCTCCCAGGGCCGGTCCAGCGGCAATACCGCCCCGGCGTCCACCGGCCGTGCGAGCCGCAGTTCGGCCCCGGCCAGGCGCTCGATCAGAAGCCGGTCCAGAAACAGCTCGCGCCGCGCGCCGATGTCAACGACGTCACCGGCGGCCGCGGCCAGACCACGCGCCAGAACCAGAAGAAGAAGTGCCAGGAGTCTGGCCCTCGGTTGTGTGCTCTGGCGGTGCACGCTTCATTTTTCCAGAAGTCGAACCGTCGCGGCCGCTGGCAACTCTTCCGTCATCCAGTCGGGTGGGGCGGCCCCGTGGGCCGCCGCGGGGCCCACGGCCCGGCACCGCGTCCTGTCTCGCAAACCAGTGAACAATGCTGCCGCGTGCCACAGGCACCCAGAGGGTACCCGGCCTCTCGGCTGCAACGGTCCCGATTGTCAATGAACTTGCGAAGCAGCCCGCTAGCCAGCCGGTGGCACGTAGTAGAGCAACACTCCCTTGCCCACCCGTTCGGTGGGTCTCCACACGTCGGGCCACAGCCGGGCCCCAGGGTATTGCTGATACAAGTTCAGGCGCGTCACTTTCCACACGCTGATGCTCACGGCATTCCAGCCCGGAGATGGCGTGAAAGGGTTGCTTGGGCGAATGGGCGGAAAGCCGTGGACTCTTTCCAGGTGGGCCACGATGAACGGATCGAAGGTGACCTCCCGGGCGTTCACCTCCCGGAGCCGCTGCGCCAGGCGCTTCATATCCTGGTCCCAATCCAGGTCCGAATCGGCCAGCACCTTCTCGGGCTCCGTCCCGGCCAGCCCGTTGAAGTACGCAAGGTAGTCCGGGTGCGCGAGGGCGCCGGAGACGCTCAGCCACACCAGAAGGCCACCGATAAGCCCAGTCGCCCACTTCCGCCGCTGGCGCTCTGCCGACTCCGCCACGGCGATTGCCGCAACCATCGCGAAGCCCATGTACACCGCCAGTATGTGGCGCACGCCGATGTTGATGTTCCCCAGCATTGCCGCCACCAGCACCCCCAGCGAGAAGGCCAGCGGCATCCGGCAGCGGCTCTCGCCACGCTTCTTGAGGCACAGATAGGCGCCTGCCGCGAGCAGGATCAGGAATGCCAGCGGCGTCTTCACCGCCAGCACCACCGGGTAGTAGTGCGGGAGCCCGTGGGTGCTGTGCTGGCCCAGCAGGTAGGAGGGATGGCCCTGGGCGTTGTGGTCCAGCACGGTACTGATCCCGCTGAAGAGTTCCGGCGCGGGCAGGCGCAGGTCGGCGAAGTGCACCTTGCCGAACGAGAACCGGTAGCCCGCCCACACCACCAGGAAGGCCACCACCAGGGCCAGCCCCAGGGGCAGCGCCAGACGCCGGGCCTGCCTGGCCAGGCGCCCTGGGCCCGGACGCGCGGTCCACACATGCCAGGCCAGCATCGCCACGGCGGCTGCCGGGAAAAACGCCAGCGCCGAAAACTTCGACAGCACCGCCAGCCCGCCGCAGACCCCCAGCAAGCCGGTGTTGCGCCAGTTCGGCCGTTCCAGCCACACGAGCAACGCCCAGGCGGTGGCGCCCAGAAAGGCCGCCGCAGCCATGTCCGTGGTGGCCAGCCCGCCGTGCGCCAGCACCGGCGGCAGCATCGTGAACAGAAACACGGCCACCACCGCGACCAGCGGACCGCACGCGCGGCGCGCCCACCCGTAGACCACCAGCGAGGCGATCCAGAAGAACGGAAGAATCCCCAGGCGCGCCAGCGCCAGCTTGCCGTCATAGTTGCCCCCTACATACAGGATCATGGCCCCTTCCTGGTAGATCCCCCGCAGCCGCAGGGAACGCGCGCCGGCCAGATACGGTCCCAGCGCCGCCATCACCCGGGCCAGCGGCGGATGCTGGTCCTCGTAGGTGTAGGTCTTCCGGTCGAGCCACTCCATGCCGCAGGCGACGTGTGCCGGCTCGTCGATCGTGTGGTTGAAAACATAGTACGTGCTGGCGATGCGCACCGAGGCAACCAGCGTCAGCGCCAGCGCGACCTCGAGCGAGCGCCTTCGCAGGAAGCCGGCCAGACGGGCCTCCGGCGTTGCGGCAGGCGCCGGCGGCTTCCTGAGGTCCCGATGTTGCAGACGCCTCTTGGACATGACGCTGCCTGTGGCTCCGTCACGCTGCGCCGCGGCGCCGCCGCCGGCTCAGCGCGGCCGCGGCTGCGACTCCCAGCACGCTCAGGCCGGCTCCCAGTGCGAAGTAGCGGGAGCGGAACCGCACCACCACCTCGTGATCGCCGGGAGGCACGATCACGCCGCGCAGCACGTGATCCGCGCGCACCACC
>CAZIRH010000090.1:0-13089 GCA_964541065.1 uncultured Solibacteraceae bacterium | reverse complement strand
GCGGGCCGGCGGCGCGCGCAACCCGCACTATGACGCGACCTTCGTCTTCGAGAACGACTTCGCCGCCCTGCGCCCCGACACGCCCGCGGGGCAACTGGACGAGTTCGGCCTGCTGGTAGCGGCCAGCGAGCGCGGCGTCTGCCGCGTGGTCTGCTTTGCGCCGGATCACAGTCTCACCCTCTCCCGCATGGAGCTGCCGGCCATCCGCCAGGTGGTAGACACGTGGACCGAGCAGTTCCTCGAGCTGGGCGGGCGGGAATGGATCCGCTCGGTCCAGATCTTCGAGAACCGCGGCGAGATGATGGGCACCAGCAACCGGCACCCGCACTGCCAGATCTGGGCCAGCGAGAGCCTGCCCAACGAGCTCAGTAAGGAGGTGTCGTCGCAGCGGGCCTATGCGGCCAGCCGCGACCGTTGCCTGCTGTGCGACTACCTCGGCTTGGAGCGCAAACTCCAGGCCCGGGTCGTCTTCGAGAATGCCTGCTTCGCGGTGCTGGTGCCGTTCTGGGCGGTGTGGCCTTTCGAGACTTTGATTGTCTCCGCCAGGCACCTGAGCGGGCTGGACGAGATGAGCGGGGAGGAGCGGTTGGGGCTGGCCGAAGTCCTCAAGCGCATCACCACGCGGTACGACAACCTGTTCGAGGTGGCGTTCCCCTACACCATGGGTTTCCACCAGCGCCCCACCAACGGAGAGCCCCATGCGTCCTTCCACTTCCACGCGCACTTCTACCCACCCCTGCTGCGCTCGGCCACGGTGCGGAAGTTCATGGTGGGCTTCGAGATGCTCGCCAGCCCGCAGCGCGACATCACGGCGGAAGCGGCGGCCGAGCGGCTGCGCAGCTTGAGCGAGAGGCACCACCTGGAGGAGTGAGGGGCAGGCTCCTCGACGGCCTGCATCGGGGCGGCTTGGGTGCGCGTGGCGTGCCAAGTATCTGGCCCTGCGCCAGTCTGAACGGGTCAACCGCGGGGCGGTATCATGGTTAGGAGCGGGCGAGGTCTTGATGGCATTCGAACGGATCACTGTCAATCCGAGACAGATGGGTGGCGTTCCGTGCATCCGCGGACTGCGCATCCCGGTGGCCAGCGTGCTGAAGATGCTGGCCGCGGGCATGACTGCGGATGAGATTCTGTCGGACTACCCGGACCTCGAACGGGAGGACGTCCACGAGGCCCTGCGTTTTGCCGCGGCCGCAGTCCTGGAACAGGAACTGCCTCTGGTCACTCAGACTTGAAGTTTCTCATCGACAACGCGCTGTCGCCCAGAGTCAGCACCGCCTTTGCCACGAGAACTCAAGCCTTTGGTGGCCTCCGTGGCACGGACTTCAGTCTGTGCAGGACTCTTTCAGCACCTGCTACAGGGCGCGCCTCAAAACCTCGGTCAGTTCCTCCGGCGTGAGGGCGATGGGATTGCCCTTCATGCTGCTGGCCTGCGCCGCGTTGGCGACCAGCCGCGGCACATCTTCATCGCCAAGGCCGTAGGACCGCAGGGCCGGGATGCTCAGGTCCCGGCAGATCTCGCTCACCCAGGCCACGCCATCTTCCGCGGTCGCATCCGGCCGGCCTGTCAGGATGCGGGCCACGGTTTGGTAGCGGTCGAGCGCAGGGCTGTGCGGGCCCCGGGCGCGCAGGGCGCGGATGTTCACGTCCATGACGTGCGGCAACAGGGCCGCGCAGACCGCGCCGTGCGGCGCGGCGAACATGCCTCCGATGGGGGCCGCAAAACCGTGCGCCGCGCCCAGACCGGCGTTGGCGAGCGAGAGTCCCCCCAGCAGGCTCGCCAGCGCCATGTCTGTTCGGGCGTCCCGGTCGCGGCCATTGACGTAGACTCGCCGGAGGGCGCCGGCGGCGCGCCGGAGGCCCTCCAGACAGAACATGTCGGTCATGGCGTTGGCACGAGCCGAGACGTAGGGCTCGAGGAGCTGCGTCAGTGCGTCGAGCCCCGTGGAGGCGGTCACCGCGGGTGGCAGGTCGAGGGTCAGCTCGGGATCCACCACCGCCAGGCGCGCCAGCATCAGCGGGCTGCGCAGGCTGGCCTTGACGCCGTGCTCGGGCGAGGCCAGCACGGCGTTGCGCGTCACCTCCGAACCCGTGCCCGCGGTGGTCGGAACGGCGATGAAAGGCGCCGAGGGCGCCATGAGGCTCCGGCCCTGGCCGATCACCTCGAGGTAGTCGAGCACGTCGCCCGGGTTCGTCATCAGCGCCGCGATGGCCTTGCCGGCGTCGATGGCGCTGCCGCCGCCGATGCCGATCACCAGATCGCAGCCTCGCTCGCGGGCAAGCTGCACTCCCTGGCGGACCAGCTCGAGCGTAGGTTCGCCCTCGACCAGCAGCTCGGCGCCTTCGACGATGGACACGAGCTCCCGGGGGCAGCCGATGACCAACAGCGGTCGCCGGCCCATCTCTCTGGCGGCCGGCGCGATCTCACGCGCCGTGCCGGGGCCGAAGACGATGCGCGTGGCGGTGGCGAATTCAAAGCGCATGGGCGTCTCACCAGCCCGCGTCGGGTGGAAAGACGTTCGTGTACTTCACGCTGGTGCGCGGCTCGGCCATCATCTCAGCCACGGCATCCCGCCACCGCTGGTAGTGCGCGGTGTCTTTGTGTTGAGCCGGGGCTTCGGGAGTGCGGTAGACCTCGACCAGGATGAAGCGGCTGGGATCGTCCGCCTGCTGGATGACGTCGAAGCGGGCGACGCCTGGCTCCTTGACGCTCTCGCCGGCATTGGCGACGGTGGCCTGCCGGAAAGCGTCGATGAGTCCCGGCTTGACGTGGACATGCACGTGAACTACAAGCATGGTTGGTCCTCCCTAGGGTGAGGGGCCGGCAGCGCTGGAGAAACGGTACTTGAGCGCCAGTCTCACGGTGGTGAGCGCTGTCCGCCAGACCCTCATCTTGCTGGCGCCGGCCTTCAGGTCGTAGCGCAGGACCATGGGCACCTCGCACATGCGCGCACCCATTTCGTGGAGCTTGAAGAGGACCTCGAGCATGCAGGCGAAACTGCGCTCCGTGATGAGCCGGCCAGGGTAGCGCTCGAACGCTTGCTGTATGAGCCCGGCGCGGTAGGCGCGGAACCCGCAGGTGAAGTCGCGGACTCCCGGCATCGGCAGAAGGACCTGGAGCAGGAACCGGGCGCCGTAGCTCATGAGCTGACGGAAGGCGGAGACGCCGACGGTCTTTGAGCCGCGCCGATACCGAGACGCGATCACCACGTCGGAGCCCTCGGCGATGAGGCGAACCATCGCGGGGATGAGTTCCGGCGAATGCGTGTTATCGGCGTCCATGGAGACGATCACGTCGTCGGGGGCAGTGGTGGCGGCGGCCGCGCGCAACGCGTCCGCGATGGTCTGCCCGAGGCCCCGGTTGGCAGCGTGTCTGGCGAGCTGGAGGGGCAGCCGGGACGACCATTCTTGGGCCACGCGGCAGGTGCCGTCGGTGCTGCCATCGTCCACGACGACGATGGAAGCCGCCCAGCCCGCGGACAGGACTTCCCGCTGGAAGGCCGCCAGCACCAGCGGCAGCGCGCGCTCTTCGTTGTACGCGGGAAGCGCCAGAACAACCTGCATGGGATGTGTCCCGGAGGCCCAAGTCCGGCCCGGGCGCGCACCATCATATCACCGGCGCACCGAGCTCAGTGCGAACGGCGTCTTGTTCTTCCTGAGGTCGTAAACGTAAATCGAGTACCCCACCTTCGCCAGCGGCTGCATGGAGCGCAGCCAGTCAAAACTGCCGGCCGGAACATAGACGTCGTACAGCGCCGTCACGCTGATCGCCGCCAGGCAATCCATCTCCTGCCGCTTGGCCGCTTCGCGGGTTCTGGGCACGTATCGGTGTCCGATCCCGTAGTATGCCATGCTCGCATTCCCGAAGTAGCACACGCAGACGGCTTGCTCCCATCCGATTGACTTCAGAAAGGTCCTGAGCTTCTTGAGGTCCTGCCCCCAGTCGATGTTCGAATCGACGAGGTACCGCGGCCCGTTCTCGGGCCCGCCCGAGAACGTGTTGAAGAAGGCCAGGTAGTGAGGACTGATGCTCGCCACCTCGAACACCTGGAACAGCAGCACCACACCCAGCACCGCCCGGCGCGCCTGGCGGAAGCCTTCGAGCGCGGGGTGAAACAGCACCGCCGCGATGAGGATGAAAACGAACGGGTACACCGGCAGGATGTACCGAACGCCGAGGGCGATGCTACTCATCATCATGGCCCCGAAGTACACGGCCGCCGGCACGATCAGCCCCAGCCACCGCAGGGCGGGCGCGCTGCTCCGCCCCTTCGCATCCGCGGCGGTGCGGCGGCGCAGCCACACGGCGGCGACCAGGGACAGGGTCGCCAGTATCAAGACCGCCCCAGGCGTTTTCACCGCAAACGCTACGGGGAAGTAGTACCACCAGCCGTGCTGAGAGTGGCGGCCGAGCAGGTATTGGTCGTGCCCGTCCTTGCTGAAGTTGGCGACTTTCTCGAGGCCGAGAAGGTAGGGATGCGCGGGGAGATCGAACCGGTCGCCCAGCCATTGAAACGTAGTCCCGACAACCGTCCAACTCGTCACGGCCTGGGCCAGACGCGGGCCGCCACGCAGCGCAGCGACGGTCTCCGGCCAGTAGGCAACTGCGATGACCGCAACGCTGATCACGGCCGCGACTGCGAGGGATAAGACGAGATGAGGCAGCGAGAGCCTTCTTCCGGACGCTGAGGCGCTCTGCCCGAGCCGCCGCCGCTGGATCGCCCACTGGAGGACGTAGAGCGGCGGGAGAATGCCGAGCAGCAACAGCCCCGAATACTTCGTCAGGAGAGCCGCCCCGAGCGCCAGGCTCGCTATCAGGAGATCCCGGTAGCGCCTCGTCTCGACGAAACGGACCCACGTGACCACAGCCAGGAACACAAAGAGCGCCAGGATCGCGTCATTGGTGACGTAGTGCCCGTGCGCAATGAAGTTGGGGTCGAGCGCGAACAGGACCAGCGCCAAGAGCGCTGGCGCCGTTCCGAAGGTCCGGCGCGTCCATAACGCGATGGCCAGCCCGAGCAGCAGGGTCAGCACGATCATTACCGACCGGCCCCAGAACAGAATCGTGTCGGCAGGGACCCGGTTGCCATACATGAACTGCACGGCGAACTGGGACTGGTCAGCCTTCGCCCAGGAAGGGTGCTGAGTCGGCAGTTCG
Organism: uncultured Solibacteraceae bacterium; assembly: GCA_964541065.1. Classification (GTDB taxonomy): domain Bacteria; phylum Acidobacteriota; class Terriglobia; order Bryobacterales; family Bryobacteraceae; genus VFZS01. Next base: position 7,934 of record CAZIRH010000090.1, on the reverse strand, counting down.
GGCTGGAGGAGCAGCAGCGGAAGGGCCGCCAGCAGCTTGACCAAGGGAGGGTGCTCGGGGTTCAGCTTGAATTGGCCGGTCTTGAGGTAGCTGTAACCTGCCGCCAGGTGCATGCCCTCGTCCCAGGTCTGGCACTCGAGGAGCGTGGCTCTGAGCATGGCGCCGGCCATGGCGCCGAGCAGGGCGACCACGGCGAGCCAAAACACGCGATGGCTCTTCAGCACCCCGGCCCCTCTCATGGCAACGCCGCCAGCGGGCAGACTCATGCTGTATGGTAACAATGAGCGTGCCCCGCTCATTCATAGGCGGCACACGACCGGCAGCCGAACATCGCCGCAGGCGCCCGAAGAGGCGCCCATGTAACTGCTACACGGGCGGTCTCCTGCGCGCGTGGCGCCGGGGGCCGCGGCCGGGGCGCTCCTGCGCGCCCTCGGGTGGCCTCTTGCGCGGAGCGCGCTTGCGCTTGGCGCCCGGCAGCACCAGCGGCGCGCTCTCGTTGGATTCCGGCTGCTTCTCGTCCTCCGGGGGAGGCGCTTCAGGCACCTCGGGGACCGCGGGCGGGTAGAACTCCGCTCCCAGGTACACCAGCAGGCCCCGCTCCTCGTCCGGCTCCAGCCGCACCAGCAGCTTGTCCTGCGCGTAGTTGAGAAACTCGGTGAATTCCTGGAAACCGTACCGCTTCCAGTCGAAGTTCGGCCGGGCCTCCCGGACCAAGGCCGCCAGGTCGTCGGGCAGGCAGCCGGGGTCCATCTCCAGGCGGTGTGATTCGAGCACGTCGCGCAGCAGCGGGAGCGCTTCTTCGGGCTTGGGCGCCGGTTCCTCCGGCTTGGTCTTGCGCTCAATCACGTACCGGCCTTCCCCGCCGCTGACGTTGACGTAGCCGGCCGCCTTCAGCTTCTCAACGAACTCGCTGAAGCTGCCGGCGCCGTAGGCCTTCTCGGTGAAGGTCGAGTCGAGCTGGAGCATGGTGGACTTGAGCAGGCCCAACTGCGGGGTGACCTCGCGGCGCTCGAGCACCTGAAGCGCGCGCTCGACCAGCGGCATGGCCTGGCCCAAATCCAGCGGCGCCGGACGGCGCCGCGGCGGGCGTTGCTGCTGCGGCGGCCGCCCTCCACCCCGGTGCGGCTCGGGCGCCGGCACCTCGATGCGCGGCGGCCGGGGAGCCCGCTGCGGCTCGTCCAGCAACGACTCGAAGCTGATGAACTCATGGCAGTTCTTCTGCAAGATCGTGCTGGTGAAAGCCCTGCCCCCCACCACGAAGACGGTCTTGCCGTACTCCTTCAGCTTGTTGAGCAGGGGGATGAAGTCGCTGTCGCCGCTGATAATGGCGAAGGCGTTGACATGGTCGTGGGTAAATGCCATCTCCAGTGCGTCCAGGGCCAGGTTGATGTCGGCGCCGTTCTTGTCGCCGCGGGGCGAAGGAACGCGCTGCACCATCTGCACGGCGTTCTCGGCCATCTGGCGTTTGGCCGGCTCCTGGCGGCCCCAGTCCGCGTAGGCGAACTTGGCCACGATGTCGCCGCGCTCCTTGAGCGCGTCCAGGACCGGGCCCACGTCGAAATCGCGCTGGAGGGTGGATTTGACGCCGATCTCGATGTTGTCGTAGTCGACGAATACAGCAATCTTTAGTTTCTCGTTCATGCGGGTCCGGGCAGGCTGGCACGCCCGCCCTACCTTTCAGCATACCCTTTTTCCGGGCCGGACGGGCATTTATTCCGACCCCCGCCCGTGGTAGGCTGGGCGGTGAGCTTGGTCCTCTACACGGAAGGAGGGTGTGCCGGTGACCAGCCATTTCGGAGCCAACGTGGGGCGTTCCTTGGCCTCGTTCCTGGCGCTCGGCACGGTGCGGCCGGTGTCCGGCCTGTCGCTGTCGGAGGCGCTGATCTTCCCCTTGCGCAGCGGGCGGAACACCATCTGGATCAACGTCCACCGCGCAGAGCAACTTCTGGGCGCCGGCACGCTGGAGAAGGCCATGGCGCATCCCTCCCCCGGGAACCGCACGCTCAGACCGTTGTGCAATCTGCGCTCTGCACAAGCCACGGGCTGCGCCTATGTCCGTGTGGGCTACGCTCCGCACGGGACCGCGGCCTGGGCGGGCGACCCGGTGCTGGAGTTGACGCGCGGCGCACCAGTGAGCTGCTGCTGCTAGTCTTCGGAGCGGAGGTGGAAGTCCACAATCCGCTGGCTCAACTCGGCGGCGGGCACCTGGTAGGAGCCATCCTCGACCTGCAAGCGCAACTGCTCGAGGCGCCCTTCCTGGCCCGCCTCCCCAGTTAGCACTTGGGAGAGCCTGGAAAGGTCCACCTGGTCCGGTCGCAAGCCGGTAGCGGATTCCGGCGCCGATTCAACCGGCTGGTCTACTGGCTTGCCGGTTTCCGCCGGTTGGACGCCGGGTGGCCGGGATGGCTCGATTCGCATCGGACGGCTCACTCATCTTATCGCACCGGCGGGGCCTGCGCTTGAGCGAGCCCCTGGCGTCCGCGACAGGCCCTCGACGACCAGGTTGGCCAGGCCCAGGCCGCCCTGGGAGGCCAGCGCCTGAGCCAGGTACTCCTGCCCCACTTCGAGCATCAGCCCCCCGGCTTCCTCGCCGCTGGTGCCCAACCAGCCCTGGGATTCGGCCTCCTGGACGGCTTTGAGCAGTTGAGCCAGCAGCAAGGCCTCAAACTGTGAGGCCGCCTCGCGGATCTTAGCAGGGTCTTCCGGGTGAGCGGACCCCGGCTGAGCCGCGAGCGTCAGGGAGCGGTCGGAGAGCCGCACGTCCATCAGATCACCTCCAGTTCGGCTTCCAGGGCGCCGGCGGCCCGCAGGTTCTGGAGGATAGCGATGATGTCGCGCGGCGTGGCGCCGATGGCCATGAGCGCTCGCACCAGCTCCTCGACCGTGGCCCCCTGTTTGAGCACAATGTTGCGCGCCTTCTCCTCCCTGACCCCCACGCCCACCTGCGGGACCACCTCGGTGGTGCCCGAGGACAGCGCCGGCGGCTGCGACACCGCAAAGCTGGTCTGGATCTCGACGGTGAGGTTGCCGTGCAGAACCGCCACGGGCGAGATCCTCACCTCCTTGCCCATGACGATGGTGCCGCTACGCTCGTTGACGACCACCTTGGCGGCACGGTCGGCTTCGATGACCAGGTTCTCGAGGTCGGCGATGAACTCCGTGGCGCGGGAAACCCAGGCCGCGGGGATATCGACGGTGACCAGGCCCGAGTTCTCCGGTCGGGCCAAAGTGGGCCCCGCGGGCGCGATCCGCTTGTTGATGCTTTCGGCGATGCGGGCGGCGGTGGTGAAATCGGCCTGGCGGAGTTGCAGCCGGAGTTGGGCGCCCGGCAGGCGCGTGGGCGCCGCGCGCTCGACGATAGCCCCGGAAGGGATACGGCCCACGGTGGGATGATTCACGGTCTGCTGCGTGCCTCCCCGGCCGGCCACGAAACCGCCGGTCACCACGGGCCCCTGCGCCATGGCGTAGACCTGCCCGTCCGGGCCGCGCAGGCCGGTCATGACCAGCAGGCCGCCCTGGAGGCTGGTGGCGTCGCCGACCGCGGCCGCGGTCACGTCGATTCGGCCGCCGGGCTGCGCGAACGGCGGCAGCGTCGCCATCAGCATCACCGCGGCGGTGTTGCGGACCTGGATGGCGGTGGGCGACACGGACACGCCCATACGCTCCAGCATGTTGGTCAGGCTCTGGGCCGAGAACACGGTCTGGCGCCGGTCGCCGGTCCCGGCCAGGCCCACCACCAAGCCATAGCCCGCCAGTTGGTTGTCCCGCACGCCCTCCAGGGAGGCCAGCTCCTTGAGCCGCGCCGCGGGAGCGGCGACCGCCGCCGCCAGCAACAGAGTCAACAACCGGGACCGTTCTCGCATATCTCAGAAGGGCAACAGGCCCAGCAGCAACCGGTAGAGGAAGAACGGGCGGCGCACGGCGTCGCCCACCACACCCTTGCCGTTGATAAGGACTTCCAGTTGCGCCAGGCGGTCGGAGCGTACCAGGTTGCCGGGGCTCAGGTCGGCGGGCCGCGCCACACCCCGCACCGTGACGACCTGCGTCTCGGAATTCACCGTCACGTTCTTGGTGCCTTCGACCACCAGGTAGCCGTTCGGGAGCACGTGAACCACGCGGGCCGCCACGGTGGCGGTCAGAGTGTTCTCCCGGCTGGTTGTGCCTTCGCCTGCCAGGTCGGTGGCGCCTGAGCTTTTCGACAAAGTGGACCACGGCGGCGTGCGCCCGAAGAACGAGCCCAAGGAATGGTCGGTCGAGGACTTGCGCGAGGATTTGGTGCTGCCTGTGGCCACGGCGGAGGCGCGCTCGGCCACCACGATGGTGACCAAGTCGTTCACCTGGCTGGCCTTCGCGTCGCGCCCCAGGTCGGTCAGCCTGGCCCCCGGGAACCACAGGGAGCCTGGAGAGGCGGCCCAGCTCTCAGCCGCGGCGCGGCGCTCGGCGTCCTCGACGTACTGGTCGAGCGCCGAGGGTCGCTGGGGCTTACTTCGATCGGCCGCGAGCGACGCCGTTGCCAGCAGGCACAACAGGCCGGCCGCTCTGAGCGGGTGTGTTGGGGTATGCATGCACTACCACCTTTCCCTGCCCATCCACGCGGGCCGGGAAGCGCTTGCCGCTGTCCGGATTCCGCACCGTGATCGCGTCCCCAGCGTTGCCGCCGGACTCGGCGCGGCCCTCCAGCCGCAGTTGGGCCGAGCCGCTCCGGACCTCGACGGCCACCGTCTGGCCGCGCTCGACCTGTTGGGGAGAAACCAAGGCGCTGGCGAGAACCGGCGCGCCGGCCCGGAGAGAACGCCGCGGGAGGCGCCCTACCACTTCATCAAGCTGCCGCACGGGCGCTTCGCCGAACGGGAACCACTCGAGGGTGGCCAGCCGCACCTGAGCGCTCTCGATGCGCCGGCCGGCCCCCAGGTTCTCCGTGGCCACGACGGCTTCGCCAGAGACCACCACGCGGATGCGGGCCCATATGGGAACGCTGCGATGACCGCCATACAACACGCGGCCCCGCCAGATCACCGGGAGGCCGGCGCGGGGCGGAACGGGCAAGCCGGAGCGGCTGAACTCCAGCTCGCCCGGCGGAACCGGGTAGCGGCTGAAGTCCAGTACCTCGAACCGCGGCGCAGGCATGCCTGCCGGCGTAGCGTCCTTCAGTACCGCACCGAGCGTGGCCTCCAGCCGCTGGCGCGTCAGGCGCTCGGTGGCGCGCTCGACGCACAGCGCCGGGCCCGGCTCAAGGCGGATCCCGTGCCGCCCGGCCCAATAGGCCAGTTCCTGACCGGACAGGAGGCGGCGGGTGCCCGGGACCGGAGCGAAGCCCAGCGGCTCGTCGGCAGGCAGCGCCGCCAGCTCCGGCACGGCAGCGACCAGGTCCCGCGCCAGGATGCGATCGCCGGAGACCTGGACGCAGATCTGTGGCGCAGGCGGTTTCGCCGGCGGGGCGACAGGCTGAAGGCCTGTCCCATAGCACGGCTGCGCCACAAGGCAAAAGGCAAAGGGCAAAAGGCAAAGAAAGCAGAAGAGGCCGTTTTTCGGAAATCTTCGCGGCCGGAGAAGATTCCGTGCGTTGGCAGTACAAAGCACTAGCGTCGCCAGGATCATCGCGTCAAGTTGTTGATCTGCTGGTACATCTCGTCAGAGGCCTTGACCACCTTCGAGTTGGCCTCATAGGCGCGCTGGCTGACGATCAGGTTGATGAATTCCTCGACCACGCTGACGTTGGATTGCTCCTGGTAGCCCTGAAGCAGCGTGCCCAGGCCCTCCTGGCCGCCGGGATTGCCCACGGTCGGCTCGCCCGAGGCGTCGGTGGGCGTGAACAAGTTGCGCCCGATGCTGTTCAGCCCCGCCGGGTTGGGGAAATTCGCCAACTGGATCTGCCCGGCCAGTTGGGCGGTGGTCTGTGCCGGCTGGGTGTAGCTGACCGTGCCATCGGGAGCGATGGTGACCGACTGGGCTTCGGGCGGGAGCGTGATCTGCGGCTCCAGCGGGTCGCCGTCCGAGGTGACCAGGTTGCCGTCGCGGTCCAGATGGAAGGTCCCCGCGCGGGTGTAGGCCAGCTCGCCCGAGGCGCGCCGCACCTGGAAGAACCCACGCCCCTGGATGACCATGTCCAGCGGGTTGTCCGTGGACATGAAGTTCCCCTGCGTGAAAATGATTTCATTGGACGCCGGCCGGGTCCCCAAGCCCAGTTGCAGGCCGCTCGGAACGATGGTCTGCGCGCCCGCAGAGGCACCGGGCTGGACCAGGCTCTGGTAGAGCAGGTCCTGGAACTGTGTACGCCGCGCCTTGAAGCCCACCGTGTTGGCGTTGGCCAGGTTGTGGGCGATGTTGTCCACGTTCATTTGCTGCGCCGTCATGCCGCTGGCGGCGCTGTATAGAGCTCGAATCATCTCGACTCCTCGAATGACCTCACGCGTTCGTTCTCGCCACCTCTTCGATGGCCCGGCGACCCATCTCCGCGCCCAGCAAGGCCGCCTTCTGGAGCATCTCGAACTGGCGCAGGATGCTGATCAGCCGCACAGCAGACTCAGGAGCGCCCACGTTGGAGCTCTCCAGCTTGCCCTGGTGAACCTCGGTAGCCGGCGCCGGTTGCGGGGCGGCCGCAGGATCCACCGTACGGTAGTAGTTCCGGCCGACCTTGCCGACACTGGCGGGGTTGGAGAACTTCACCACTGCCAGTTGTCCCAGCGCCTGGCCGGCCTGGCGGACGGCTCCGTCGGTGGAGATCTCCAGCGGAACGCCGACCGTCGCGCGGATAGGCGTCCCTCTGACCGAACGCACCGTGTAGCCTTCGGCGGTGGTCAGCACCCCGGACGACGACAGGCGGAGGCTGCCGTTGCGCGTGTACAAGAGGCTGCCGGGCCCGTCCGCTACAAAGAAGCCCTGACCGGACAGGGCCAGGTCCAGCGGGTTGCCGGTGGGGGTCAACGTGCCCTGGCTGTGGTCGGTCCACTGGCTCTGGATGACCGGCAAGGTGGCCGGCAGCCGGTCGAAGCCATCCTCGCTCGACTGGAGCGCCTCTGCCGCCACGTACAGGCTGTAGAACTCGCGGTCGGATTTGTAGCCGGCGGTCGCCGTGTTGGCCAGGTTGTTGGCGAGCATCTCCAGCGACTCCAGTCGCGCCCGCATCCCGCTGGCCGCCGTGATCATCAGAGGATCCATGGCTCGGTCTCCGCAGGAGCAGGAGCAATTCGCGGGCCGCGCCTGGAATCCCCGCGAAGTGACGCTCCAGCGGGCCGATAAGCGCAGCAGGGGCCACCGCGCGCCGGGCGGCAAGATCCGGTCACGCCGCCCGCCGCGTCAAAATCTTGTATCGCGCCCGCCCTCCTAAGCGGCTGAAAAGCTGCCGCTGCCGCCCGGCCCTCCAGGTGCACTGTGGCTGGGCGTGATTATGGCTAGCTTCTCTCCGAAGTTCACAACGCCGGCGCCGTCGGGCGTGCCGGAGGGAGCTGAAGGCGCCCCTGCTCAACTGCCCACCGGTGCCGAAGCGTTTGGCGCTCTCCTTGCGGCGGCGCTTGGCGTGGCCCCCCGGCGGGCAGAGGGGACTTCTTTGCAGGAGGCGGAAGCCGGTCAGGATAACAGCAGCTCTGAGACGGAACCCCAAACCGCGGCTCCTGCCTGGAGTGGAATCCCGGTGGCGGGTCTTCTGCCGCTGTTGAAGCAAGCGGCGGCCGGGAAGGCGGATTCCGGGTGTGACGGCCCAGATTGGGCTGTCGGCCCGATCCGCCCTTCAGCGCCGCAGGCACTCGACCCCCCACCGGAGGTTCCGGCAGTGGCCGCCCCGTGGCCGCAGCTAGGGGCGACCATCGAGTTACAGGAGCTGGACCCGGCACCCCTGCCAGAGGCGCCGCCCGTTCCCACTCCTGCGGTGAAGCCGCAGGCGGCTGCCGAGTCCGGACCGTCCCAGGCGCTGGCCGAGGAGTCGGACCCGACTGTTT
>CAZIRH010000089.1:0-13125 GCA_964541065.1 uncultured Solibacteraceae bacterium | reverse complement strand
GCCAAGGGACGTCCGCCCAGGAGGCGGCGGTCCGCCCGCCGGAGCCGGTGCTGCCCCCGGAGCCGGTGGCCGCGCTGCCCCTGCCGCCGGCCCTCGAAGCCCCCGAGTCCCTGGAAGACCTCGACGTGCCCGCCTTCCGCCGCCAGGGGAAGGTGTTGCAGTAACCCGGGTTTCGCGCCAAGCTCGCGCGCAAGATTTCGCGCCAAGCTCGCGAAGGTTCCGCCAAGCACGCAACGGATCCATAGAAAAAGAGAATCTTGGCGATCTTTGCGAGGCCTTGGCGTTCTTGGCGCGAACTCGGACCCCCGGGGTCTCACGCCAAGCGCGCCAAGGTTCCGCCAAGCACGCAAGGAATCCTTTTTTCCAAGACCGTTTGGCGTGCTTTGCGAGATTCTGGCGTTCTTGGCGCGAATTCGGACCCCCGGGGTCTCGCGCCAAGCTCGCCAAGGCCGCGCCAAGCACGCAAGGGATCCTTTTTTCCAAGACCGCTTGGCGAGCTTTGCGAGATCCTGGCCCGGACTACTCGGTCTGGCCTTCCAGGTATCTGTCCGCCGCGGCAACGAACTCCTCGGCCTGAGCCGTCAGTTCCTCCACCTCTTCCATTCGCAGCTTCACCGTCACGTCATAGTCCGCTGTGATGCGTTTGTCGAAGGCGTTCAACAGGTGGCGGTGCAACCTGGGGTCGAGTCTCCCGGTTTTTGCGAAATGCTGCCCGAAAGCGGCCTGAGTGGCCGAGTGCGAAGACATCTCGATGTTCAGGGAGAGCAATAAGGCCTCGGCGGCGTGGAACATCGCGTAGTAGGCGTCCGTGGCCGCACGCCAGGGGCGTTCTGTGCGCAGGACGTCACGCGCGGCCTCGAGGTCCTCGCGTGCCCGTTCCAACAGCAGCCAGACCTTGGGGTTCACGCGATCCGGACGCCCTCCCGACGTATGATGCGGCTTAGGCGGCTGACGTCGCCGGCGAATGCTTCCTCGCTGAGCGGCTGGAGGGAGACGATCATCCCGAACCGCAGTGATATCTCCACGCGGATGTCCCCGGTCCGGTCGATCTCCTCGGCGTGGCTGTCGAAACGATCCAGTACTACCGCCAGATCGATGTCGGAGTCCCCGGCTCGCTGGTCACCCCGGGCGTAGGAGCCGTACAGGTACACGGCCTTCAGGCGGCGGCCATACACGTCGCGCAAGCGCGACTCGACCACAGCGACGATCTCAGGCACCGGAGGGGCGACTTGCTCCAGGGTGGCGGCCTCCATGTCCAGTCCTCACTCTGATACTACCATTCCGTGGACGGGAGCCTTGGCTGAGTAGAGCCGGGTTTGGCGCCCAGCACGCGCGCAAGATTTCACGCCAAGCCCGCCAAGGTTCCGCCAGGCACGCAATAAGCTTCTCTTTTCAGCACAGCTTGGCGTGCTTTGCGAGATCCTGGCGTTCTTGGCGCGAAACCGGACCCCCGGGGTCTCGCGCCAGGCGCGCCAAGGTCCCGCCAAGCAGGCAACGAATCCATACAAAAAGAGAATCTTGGCGATCTTTGCGAGCCCTTGGCGTTCCTGGCGCGGACTCGGAGCGCCGGCGCTACACGTCCACGTGGTGGGCGAAAAAGCGGTCCAGCGCGACCTTGTGCGCGGCCGAGAGAGTGTCGGAGAAGCGGCGCATCTCCTCCGCCGGCATGGGCTGAAAGCCGCGGGCGATCTCCACGTTCTGCTCGAGGTGCTCGGGCTTGGGCATGCCGATCACCACGGCGGTGACCGGCAGCGACATCGAGTAGCGAATGAGCTGCTCGGCCGGCGGCGCGCCGGGGATGCGGTCCTGCGCGAAGACCTTCATGGCGATGATGCCCAGCTTCTTGCGGTTGGCCACTGGCAGAGCGAGGGCCTCGAAGCTGTCCTGCCGGGTGAACCTCTCGCCGCTCGAACCCATCAGCGCCGCATTCAGGGCCATCTGCGTGCAGTCGAAATCGTGGCGTTCGAGCGCAGTCCCCAGCGTGGCTGCCTTGGTGTGGCAGGTCACGCCGATGAACCGGGTCACCTTCTGGTCGCGCAGCTTGTAAAGGAGCTTCAGCAGGCCGTCGGGGGCCTCAATCCGCGCCAGGTCCTGCTCGCCGTCGAGGCTGTGGATGTGCAGCAGGTCCAGGTGGTCGGTCTGAAGGCGCTTGAGGCTACGCTCGACCTCCCGCATGGCCGCTTCGGCCTCGCGGACGCCGATCTTAGTGGCCAGGAAGACTTGCTTGCGCCGGGTGGCCATCACCCGGCCCACTACTTCTTCGCTCCTGCCTTTGCCGTAGGTCTGGGCGGAATCCACGTAGCTGATGCCTAGGTCCAGAGCGCGGTTGAGAACCTCGACGGCCTGGTCGTCCTTGTACATCAGGAACCGGCTGCCGGAGCCGAAGGCCAGAACGGTCACCTGCTGCCCGGTTCGCCCCAGCACGCGCGTAGGGATGGCTGCGGGCGCGCCCGACAATGACGAGGCCGTGGCGCCGCCCAGGGCCGTGGCCTCCAGAAACTGCCGCCTCGAAATGCTCATACCACCTCCGTGTTCAGGCTACGGCCACAGCGTACCACAGACTGCCTTGGTGTGGGCCGAAGAACCATCAGCTACTCGTGCCTGAGCGCGGCCATGGGCTCGACCCGGGCGGCCCGGCGGGCGGGCAGGTAGCTCGCCGCCAGCGCCACTGCCACCAGCAGCGACGAAACCAGGATGAGGGTCGCCGGATCGGTGGGGCTCACCCCGTACAGCAGCTTCGCGATCAGCCGCGTCGTGGCCACGGCGCCTAGCACGCCCGCGGCTACACCGAATAGGATCCACTTCCCGCCCTGCCAGAACATCAGCCGGAGCACCGCGCCGGGCTGGGCGCCCAGCGCCATGCGAATGCCGATCTCCTGCGTGCGCCGGCTGACCGAATAGGACATGACGCCGTAGACGCCGGCCGCGGCCAGCGCCAGGGCCAAGCCCGCGAAGATCCCCAGTAGCAGGGTGTAGAAGCGTGGCGTCGCCAGCGACCCAACCACCACTCCCTCCATGGTCTTGACGTCGGTGATGGGCTGATCGGCGTGCAGTTGCCGGATCCTCCGGCGAACGGTGGCGGCCAGCTTGAGCGGCTCCGCGGAGGTTCGAATGACCAGGGTGCTGTAAGGAACCCCCAGGTATTGCAGGTAAGGCAGGAACAGTTCAGGGCCGGGCTCGGCACTGAGGCGGCTGTGCTTGACGTTGCCCACCACGCCCACCACCAGGAGAGGCTCTCCGACCGGCAGCGACTTCCCGAGGGGGTTCTCGCCCGGCCAGTAGCGACGGGCCAGTGCTCCGTTCACGATGGCCACGCGCGGCGCCCCCTCCGTGTCGGCATCGGTGAAGGACCGCCCCAGCAGCAGCGGAACCCCCAGGGCGCGGAAGTAGTCTGGGCTGACCGCGCGGAAGGCCACCACCAGAGACACCTCGCCGCGCAACGCCGCGGCTTGAGATTTGGCGAAGGTGATCACGGCCTCCCCGCCGCTGAGTGGCAGCATGGTCACCAGTCCCGCCGCCTGCACTCCCGGCAGCGCCTGCACGTGGCGCAGAATTCCCGTGTAGTAAGCCGGCTGCCGCTTCCGGTCGGGGATGCGGTAGGCCGGCAGCGGCAGGCGGACCGTCAGCACCTTCTCCGCGCGGAAACCAGGGTGAACCTGAAGCAACCGCAGGAAACTGCGGAGCATGAGCCCCGCGCCCGCCAGCAGCACCAGCGAAAGGGCCACTTCCGCCGCCACCAGCAGGTTGCGAAAACGTAGGGCGCCCAGGCCGCCGGAAGCGCTGCGGCCGCTCTCTTTCAGCGCTTCGTTCAGGTCCGTCCGCAACGCCTGCCACGCAGGCGCCAACCCGAAGACGATGCCGCTGGCCACCGACACCAGCAACGTGAAGCCGAGCACGTAGGCATCGATGCCGCTCTGGTCCAGGCGCGGCACCGGAATCCGCTCTGGGAAGAGGGCCGCCAGGGCGCGAACACCCCCACCGGCCAGCAACAGGCCGAGCACGCCCCCCAGAAGGGCCAGCAGCACGCTCTCCGTGAGCAGCCCTCGCATCAACCGCCAGCGACCGGCCCCCAGAGCGATGCGCACGGCCATCTCCCGAGCGCGTTCCGAGGCGCGGGCCAGCAGCAGGTTGGCCGCATTCAGGCAGGCGATCAGCAGCACAAGTCCCACCGCCCCCAGCAGCGCCAGCAAGGCTGGCCGGAACTCCGCCACCGCCTCCTCTACCAGCGGGGTGAGCGTAGCTTGCCAGCCGGCATGAGTTTTGGGAAGATCCTCCGCCAGGACGCGCGATACAACGCCCGCCTCGGCTTCAGCCTGCCGGCGGGTGAGGCCCGGCTTCAGACGCCCGCAGGCCATGAAACCGGTGGGATCCAGGCGATTGAGTTGGTCCGCCGTGAAAACCAGGGGCATCCACACTTCGTGGTTCCGGGCGTTAAAGCGGAACGATGGCGGCATGACCCCGACCACCGTGTAGGCCTGCCCGTTCAGCAGGACCTGCTGGCCGGCGATCTGCGGGTCGGCGCCGAAGCGGCGGCTCCACAACCGATGCGCGAGCAGGACGACCGGCGGAGCGCCCGGGCGGTAGTCTTCCAAGCTCAGCCAGCGGCCCAGTGTGGGTGGGGTCCCCAGCATGGGCAGGCACTCACGGGTGACGCGCAACCCGAAGACGTGCGCCGGCTCATCGGTGCCCGTGAGCGTGAAGTCCTGTCGGCGCGCCGCGGCCATGCTCTCGAACACCTGTGTCCGCGCCTGCCAGGCGACGAAGTCCGCAGCCGACAGCGCCAGTGACGTCCCCTTCCGCGAGGCGCCCAGCTCGTAGAGTCGCTCCGGCGCGGCGTACGGGAAGGGGCGCAGCACCACCGCATTGAGGACGCTGAAAACGGCCGTGTTGGCGCCGATGCCCAGCCCCATAATCACTATCACCAGGGCCGCGTAGCTCGGGTGTTTCGTCAGCACCCGCAGGGCGAGGCGCAGGTCTTCTCTCATCCCCGATTCACTCTACCGTGACGCTCTTGGCCAGGTTGCGCGGCTGATCCACGTCGCAGCCGCGGCGCACGGCGATGTGATAGGCCAGCAACTGGAGCGGCACCACTTCCAGCACGGGCAGCAGCAGGTCGAGCGAGGGCGGGATTTCGATGACGTGGTCGGCCAGCCTGGTCACCTCCTGGTCCCCCGTGTTGGCCAGCGCCACCACGATGCCCTCGCGCGCTTTGACCTCCTGGATGTTCGACAGGGTCTTCTCGTAAAGCATCCGGCTCTGTGGGCAGCCCGCTTCGTGGGCGGCCAGCACCACCACGGGCAGGTTGCCGTCGATCAGGGCGTTGGGCCCGTGCTTCATCTCGCCCGCCGGGTAGCCTTCGGCGTGGATGTAGGAGATCTCCTTGAGCTTCAGCGCCCCTTCGAGCGCGATGGGGAAATGCGCGCCGCGTCCCAGGAACAGGAAATCCGTGGCGCGGAAAAGCTTGCGGGCGAGCTCCTCATAGACGGCGTCGTGGGAGAGGATGGTCTCCAGCTTGCCGGGCAGGCGCAGCAGCTCGTCCACCAGCCGGCGCGAGGCTTCCTCCTCCAGGACCCCGCGCGCCTGCCCCATGTACGTGGCCAGCAGGAACAGGGCGGTGAGCTGGGAAGTGAAGGCCTTGGTCGAGGCCACGCCGATCTCGGGGCCCGCATGGGTGAGAATGGTGCCCGCGGCTTCGCGGGTGACCATCGAGCCGTGGACGTTGCAGATGGCCAGTGTCCGGGAGCCCTTCTGTTTGGCCTCGCGCTGCGCGGCCAGCGTGTCGGCGGTCTCGCCCGACTGCGAGATGACCACGGTGAGCACTTCGGGCCCCAGGATCGGATCGCGGTAGCGGAACTCGCTGCCGTAGTCCACTTCCACGGGGAGGCGCGCCAGGTTCTCGAACATGAACTTGCCGGCCAGCGCCGCGTGCCAGCTCGTGCCGCAGGCCACGATCTTGACCTGCTGGAACTCGCGGAACTCGCGTGGCGAGATATCCATCTCCTCGAGGAAGACCTGGCCGGATTCCTGGCTCACGCGCCCCAGGATGGTGTCGCGCACGGCCCGCGGCTGCTCGAAGATCTCCTTGAGCATGAAGTGCTTGTAGCCGCCCTTCTCCGCCAGGATGGGGTCCCAGAGGATGTGCGTCACCTGGCGTTTCACCCCGCGTCCCTCGAAGTCGCTGAGCTGCACGCCGTCCGCGGTGAGCACCGCCAGATCGCCGTCGGCCAAAAACATCACGTCGCGCGTATGGCTGAGGAGCGCGGGCACGTCGGAGGCCACGAAGTACTCGCCGTCTCCCAGCCCGATGACCGCTGGCGGCCCGGAGCGTGCCGCCACGATCTTGTTGGGATCCAAGCGCGAGATGACGGCCACCGCGAACACCCCCGCCAGTTGCCGCGCGGCCTGCCGTACGGCCTCTTCCAGGTTGCCCTGGAAGTGATGCTCCACCAGGTGGGCGATGACCTCGGTGTCGGTCTCGGTGCGGAAGACGTGGCCCTGGGAGGCCAGTTGGCGCTTCAGCGCGACGTAGTTCTCGACGATCCCGTTATGCACCACCACTACGTCGCCGTGGCAGTCGCGATGCGGATGGGCGTTCTCCTCGGTGGGCCGGCCGTGCGTGGCCCAGCGCGTGTGCCCGATCCCGTAAAGGCCGTCCACCGGGTCCAGGCGGATGACCTCTTCCAGGTTGCGCAGTTTGCCCGAGGCCCGTCGCACGGCCAGTTGCCCGTCGTTGCCGTAGACCGCCAGTCCCGCCGAGTCGTAGCCCCGGTACTCCAGCCGGCGCAGGCCATCCAGAATGATGGGCACGGCGCGGCGGTTCCCGATATAGCCCACGATGCCGCACATACTTCCATTCTAAGATGCCGCGGATCTGTTAGCCTATGAAGCGGTGAACTGGTGGCGCACGGTAAAACGCCTGACCCGCCGCGGGGGCGGCGGTTGGCTAACGAAGCTGGCCGTCTTGCGGCTGGGCTTCGGTGGCATGATCGCCCTGCTGGTGTTCTCGGCGGTCGAGGCCTACCGCATCCAGCATGCGGCCTCCATCCAGACCACCCAGATCTACCGCCGCTTCGCGGAGGAGGTGGAGACCCAGACCCGCCTCCGGCGGCTGATGTATCTGAGCTCCATCAACACCCGGGACTACCTGTTGAGCGACCAGGCTGACCGGCTGGCGACGCTCCGTTCGCAACTCCGGGAACTGCGGACCGAGGCTGGCGTCGAGCTGGATCGACTGCGGGTGGCGGCGGGTTCCAGCGGCTCGTTCACCGCGCTCCGCGAGAAAGTGCACGATTTCTGGGCGATTCTGGAATCCACGCCGGAGCAAACCAGCGGGATGAGCGGCAGCCAGCTTCACGCGTACGTCCAGGAGGAGATCGTGCCGCGGCGCAACGCCGCCGGCGCCGTGCTGCGCGAGCTGGGGGACGCCCGTCAGAACGCCTTGCGCGCCAGCGAGGCGGAGTTCGAGCACAGCCGCCACAACGCCCTGTGGTGGCTGCTGGGGATGATGGGCCTGTGCGTCGTGCTCGGCTTAGGGGTGGCGCGCCTGTCCCTCCGCCACGCCGCCCGGCTGGAGCGCGAAAGCGTCCGGCGCTTCGAGGAAGTGACCCAGGCCAAGAAGGACCTCGAGCAACTTTCGGCGCGCCTGCTCGAAATCCAGGAGGACGAGCGCCGGCGCATCGCCCGCGAGCTGCACGACGAGATCGGCCAGACGCTCACCGCGCTGCGCATCGAGATCTCCCGCGCGCAGGCGGCCTCCAAGACAGGTTCCCCCGCTGTCCGGGACCGGCTCGAGGAGGCGCGTTCCCTGGCCGAGAAGACCGTCGAGACGGTGCGCAACATCTCCTTGCTGCTGCGGCCTTCGCTGCTGGACGACCTGGGCCTGGCGGCGGCTCTCCAATGGCAGGCGGAGGATTTCAGCCGCCGTTCCGGCATTCTCTGCTCGTATTCCGAGGAGGGCCTGGAGGACGCTCTGCCCGACGCCGTCAGGACCTGCGTCTACCGGGTGGTTCAGGAGGCGCTGAACAACTGCGGGAAGCACTCCGCGGCCACCCAAGTGCGGCTCTCGGTGCGCCAGAGCGCGCAGGCACTGGCCGTGGAGATCGAGGACAACGGGCGCGGCTTCGCCTACGACCAGAAGGGGAACGCGGGGGAGGCCTCCGGGTTGGGGATCGTGGGCATGCGCGAGCGCGTCAGCATGCTGGGCGGAGCGCTCAAGCTGACCTCGACTGTGGGCCGGGGGACGCGCGTTTCGCTCTCCCTCCCGCTGCCGCCCGCGGCCTCACCGGCACCGCTCGCTGTGGCCGAGGAAAGCGCCTGATGCCGACCACCATCCTGCTGGCCGACGATCACGCCATTTTGCGCCGCGGCCTGCGCCGGATTCTGGAGAGCTACCCGGACTTCACCGTGGTGGCGGAGGCCGCCTCCGGCCTCCAGGCCGTGGAGCTGGCCCGCGAGATGCAGCCCGATGTGGCCATTGTGGACATCGGCATGCCCGAGCTGAACGGAATCGAGGCCACGGCGCAAATCCTGCGGCGGTCTCCGCGGACGGCGGTGCTGATCCTCAGCATGCACAACGACGAACGCTACGTCACGCGTGCGCTCAAGGCGGGAGCGATAGGGTATCTGCTCAAAGACTCGGTCGAGGAAGACCTGGTTCACGCGATCCAGCGGGCCTGCCAGGGCCGGCAGTTCTTCTCTCCGGCGGTGGCCCGGCTGCTGGCCAGCCGGGAAGCCCCGATCCCGGTGCCCGACCAGGTCGAGGATCGCTACGAGCTGCTCACCGAACGGGAGCGCCAGATCTACCAGCTCCTGGCGGAGGGCCAGAGCAACAAGGAGATTGCCTCGCTGCTGGGTCTTAGCCTGCACACCGTCGAAACCCACCGCACCCGCGTGATGGAGAAGCTGGACGTCCACAGCGCCGCCGAGCTGGTGCTGAGCGCCGTCCGGCGCGGCGTGGTTCGGTAACCCGCCAAATACAGAATCCGCTGTATGGCCTTCCCCCGGCAGACCGCGTAGAATCCTTTCCAGGTGAAAGGGTGAGTGCGCCAGTCCCGGGCGCTCGTGCTGTCAGCCGAGCGCCCCAACGCCTACTGTTGCTGGCCGGTTTGGCGATCCTGCCGTATGTTGTGGTACTCCGTCAGCCGTTCATTGCTGACGACTACTTGCAGATCGCGCTCGGCCGCCAGTTCGGTCCCGTCTCCGGGTGGAGCGCCCTGGCCGGCGACGTGCTCTACCGTGCCCGCGCCACTTCCCTGGTACTGACGTACTGGACCGAGCGCTTCTTCGGGTTCTCTCCGGAGCCCTTCTACGCTTCGGCAGTCCTTCTCCACGTGCTGAACACATGGCTGGTGTATGTGCTCACTCGCAGGTTTGGCATGGGGCAGCGCATGGCACTGTGCGCCGCCGCCTTCTTCGCCGTCTACGAAGGGCACCAGGAAGCGGTGATGTGGTATGCCGCGCTGCCGGAACTGCTGGTCTTCACGTTCTCCCTGGGGGCGCTGATCCTGTGGTCGTCGTGGCTGGCCGCCCGCCGTGGCCGGGTGCTGTACTATGCCGGAGCGCTGCTGGCCTTCGGCCTGGCGCTGATCTCGAAGGAATCCGCCGTGGCGGTGATCCCGCTGTTGGTGGTGCTGGCCTGGGGTAGGCGGCGGGCTTGGCCTTGGGTAGCGCCCTTTGCGATGCTGGGCCTGGCTTACGCCTGGATGACGTACAGCGGGCGGGACGCTCATCAGCACTTCCACGACGGGACCTTCTCTCTGGCGGCTCCGCTGTGGATCAACGTGCCCAACAGCCTGGGCGCGCTGGTGTGGGTGTGGGGCCTGCTGAGCCTGGCCACGCTGGTGGCCTGGGGCCGCTGGCGTGATTCCCGGACGACGCTGCTGGCGCTGGTCTGGATGGTGATCACACTGCTGCCTTACAGCTTCATCGTCTACATGCCAAGGGTGCCCAGCCGCCATACCTATCTGGCCAGCGTGGGCCTGGCGTGGGTGGTGGCGGCCGGGTTTTTGGCCCTGCGGCACCGCTGCCAGCTCTCCGCGCGATGGCCCATCTACGCGGTGGCGACGCTCCTCCTGGTGCACAACTGCGGCTACATCCTCATCAAGAAACGGGCGCAGTTCCTGGAACGCGCCGCGCCCACCGAGGTCCTCGTCGAGGTGGCGCGCCGCGCCTCCGGCCCTGTCTCCATCCACTGCTACCCCTACAACTACCAGGTGGCCCAATTGGCCCTGGAAATGCGCCTGGGCAAGCCCCCCAGCAGCCTCATCTGGCGGAAGACCGGCGGCGGCTTCTCACCCGCCTGCATAGCGGCGGAGGGCGACGGGTTGGCGGCGGGAGCCACGGCGACTGCGGAGCCTGCCGCAGCGGGCGGCTTCGACTAGCCGGCGCCTACCTCCCCTTCCGCCCCACCCGCTTGAGCACCTCGCGCAGGGCGCCAAAGACGCGCTCCTCGACGTCCTCGGCGAAGGGGCCGGGCTGGCCGTAGTAGAGCATGCTGTCTACGGGCTCGTAGCCGCCCTCTGTGAGCACGCGCAGCGAGGGAATGTAGCACATCACGTCGTTGGAGAAGCCGGCCACCACCAGCGGCTCGCGGGCGTGGTTGAATTCCTTCTTGGCGCGCAGGGCGTACTCCACCACCACCTCGCCGCCCAGCGCCACGATGGTCAGGTCCCTGCCGAAGCGCACGGCCTGCACCGGGTAGGGGGTCCGGCGAATGGGGCGGCCTTCGTCGTAGGCTTTCAGCATCAGCCTGGCGTTCCTGGCCCGCGCCGGGTTGGAATCGTTCAGCCGCTGCTCGAAGGTCTCCCGCGTGTGCGGAGCGAAGTTCAGGTCGATGACCCGGTAAGCCGCGCGGATCGGCCCGCGCACCGGCTTCAACTGGCCCTGAATGACCCGGTCCACCTCCGTGGCCAGGGTCTGGCCGTATTGCTCGGCGTGCTCGACCTTCCCCCGCGGGTTGGGATTCTGGTCGGCGCCGCACAGCTCCATGAACATGCCGGTCGCACCCGCGTGCGCGGACTCGAAGGCCAATTGTGCGAAGCCGGCGTAGTCGCCGTTGATCTGGTAGAAGTCGCCCCCCAGCGTGGTGTTGTGGCAGGCGTAGCCGAACAGCACGGCGCGGAGCTTGCCGTCCGGGGTCGTCACCCGCAGCACGGGCACCTCGGGGTCGCCCGGGCCCTCCGGGTTGAGGCCGATGCGGAATCCCTTAGGCGTGCGCTCACGCCGGTTGATGGCGAAGCTGGCCCGCCCGGCGCCGTAAAAGAGCTGGGCCGGCTGGAGGTCGCCCAGCGCCGCGCCGATCACCGACACCAGGGCGTCCGTGAACTTCCGGCTGTACTCGCTGACTTGCCGGTCGTCCTCCGGGCTCAGGTCGTACATGGCGCTGAGGTTGGCCCGCAGCACCGGCCCGGAGTGCGTGTGCGAGGAGTTCAACAACAGGCGCGCACGCTCCAGGCCGTACTGCTTCTCGACGCGCGCGGCGACCACGTCGGAGATGGCGCGCGGCAGGCCGATCACATCGGTGGTCACCAGCACCACGCGGCCGCCCTTGGAGCTCTCCAGCGCCAGCGCTTTGGCCCACAGCTCCGTCAGTACCCCCTCGGAGGGATGCTTCCGGGCGGCGTAGCCCGACATCCAGATCGGCCCGTCGGGGGTGATTCTCGCCCGCGCCACGCCGGCCTTGAAAGCGGCGGCCCCCAGAGCGGCCTGCCCGGCCAGCAGCAGGTAGAAAAAAGTACGCAGCATGAGCGCCCTCCCGTCAGTACTGTAGTATAATCCCCCATTTACCCAAACACCTCTGGGGGACGCATGACAATTCGGCGCGCGTTGTTGCTCGTCAGTCTTTTGCCGGCCCTGGCTCTGGGGCAGGCGCAGGTCAGTTCCGGTGACATAAAAGGCACCGTGGTGGACGCCTTGGGCGGCGTCCTGGGCGGCGTCAAGGTGACGGCCGCGGATCCCCAACGCGGGATCACGCGCACCGCTTTCACCGACGCGGAGGGCGCCTACAGCCTGCCCCTGCTGCCGCCCGGCACCTACCGGCTGCGCTTCGAGATGTCCGGCTTTGCCACCCAGATTATGGAGGGCGTGGAGCTGCGTGTCGGCGACAGCCTGGCGCAACGCGTCGAGATGGCGGTCTCGACCGTGGCGACCGAGGTGAATGTGCTGGCCAGCGCGCCGGTGGTCGAGCCGGAGCGCACCCAGCAGGCCAACACCATCGAGTCGGTGCGCATCCACAACCTGCCCATCAACCGGCGCAACTACCTGGACTTCGCCCTACTGGCGCCCGGCGTGGTGGAGACCAACGACATGGTGGACGGCAGCGACTACCGCGTGGTGCAGGCGCCGCATTCCGGGCTGAGCTTCGGGGGCAGCAACGGGCGCGGCAACGCCTTCTCCATCGACGGCGTCGAGAACTATTACAACTCCGGCGGCGTGCGGCCCTCCATCAGCCAGGAGGCGGTGCAGGAGTTTCAGATCAACCGCAACAGCTTTGCCGCGGAGACCGGGGGCGCCTTCGGCGGGGCCATCAACATCGTGTCGAAGTCCGGCACCAACGACTACCGCGGGAACCTCTTCGGCTTCCTGCGGCAGCGCGACATCCAGGCGCGCAACTACTTCGATCCGGGCAAAGCGGCGTTCACGCGGGTGCAGGCGGGCGCCACCGCGGGCGGGCCGATCGTTCGCGACAAGACCTACTTCTTCGGGGCCGTGGAACGCCTGGACCGCCAGGAGACCGCCTTCGTGCCCATCTACCAGGACCGCGCGGCCCTCCTCCGGCTGACGCCCTCCCAGCAGCAACTGGTGGGCTTCTTCGAAGCCTCGCAGTCCCCCCAACTGGTGGGCCTGGCGCGGGCCATGCGCTCCGCCCTCGCCCCCGGCGCGCGCACGCTCGAGCTGTTTGACCGCAACAGCGGCAACTTCCCCTTCAGCGAGGACCAGACCCAGTTCTCCCTCCGCCTGGATCATCGCCTCACCGAGCGCCAGAACGTGTTCGCCCGCTTCAACCTGACCAAGGACTTCAACCAGAACGCCCAGTTCGGCGCCCTGATCGCCTTCAACCGCGGCCGCAGCCTGGAGATGCTGGACGCGACCACCATGGTCAGCCACACCTGGGTGCTGAACCCGCAG
>CAZIRH010000088.1:0-13128 GCA_964541065.1 uncultured Solibacteraceae bacterium | reverse complement strand
CGGTCAACGTACCTGGGGGAGTGCCCGGGCTCGGAAACCATCCGGGAATCCCTCGCGTTGGCGTCAGGAGAAGGCTTCTTTCTGTGTCGGCCGCCGGAGCCTTTGCCGGAATCCTGAAGAAGCCAACCCTCGTTTTTTCAATGAGTTGTGCGCGCGGTAGATGAGTCTGCAAACCCTTTATTCGGGGGTTCGATTCCCCCCCGCGCCTCCAGCCGCTATCCGGAATACTCCCCGGCCCATAGCGCCTCTAAGAAGTGCCGCAGCGGGACGACGGTCACGCCCTCGAGCCGGCGGGGCCTGCTGTCCAGGCTCACGCACAGCAGGCGCTTGAGGACGCCCTCCTCGGCCAGCGCGCGCAGGGGTTTCAACTCTGCGGCGGACACGTTGGCTTTGGCCTTGACTTCCACCGCGGTATGATCCCCGAGGATGAAATCCACCTCAAAGCCGGAAGTCGAGCGCCAGTAGCTCAGAGCGTCTCCCGAACGGTAGTCGCGGTAGCTGACCAGCTCATGCATCAGGTACGTTTCCAGCGCCTGGCCATATTCTGGGGTCCCACGGTGGAATTGCCGCCCCTGAAGTGTCGCCGCGACGCCCACATCGAAGAAGTAGAACTTCGAAGACACCACAGGTTTCCTTTTCCGGGATGCCCGCCAGGCCGGCAGCTCATGCAGCACCAGCGTGTCCTTGAGGATTTCGAAGTATTCATACACCGTGGTCCTGGGAACCTGGGCGTCATTGGCCACGTTGGTGAAGTTGACGATCGTGCCGTTCGACAGCGCCGCTACGCGGAGGAACCGGCTGAACGCCGGCACGTTGCGGGTGGCTCCTTCGGCCGCCACCTCCTGCTGAAGATACGTCCCCGCGTAGGCCACCAGGTCTGCCTGCGGGTCATCGGAGAAGTAGACAGAGGGCAGCAGCCCGCGTGCCAAAGCCCTGTCCAGGTCGAAATGGGAGCCGAGTTCCTTGTACGTGAGCGGGTGGAGATACATGGTCCGTGCCCGCCCCCCGAGGAGGTTCACCCCGCCCCTGCGGAGCTTGCGCGCGCTGGAGCCCGTCAGCAAGAAGCGAACGCCCCGCTCTTCGATCAGGCGGTGCGCCTCGTTGAGCAGCTCCGGCAGGCGCTGGATTTCATCGATCACCACCACGCGGTCCTGCGGCGTCAGCTCCTGTGCGATCCGCGTGGGATCCTGGCTGAGCGCCAGGTAGACGGAGGAATCCAGCAAGTCGTACAGCCGCGCCCCTTTCATGGATTGCCGGATCAAGAAAGTCTTGCCGGTCTGGCGGGGTCCGAGCAAGAAATGGGACTTCCGCTGAAGCAATGCGGGCAGCTCCACCAGGCGTGGCACCACGGGACCGGAGTGGAGGGGGGCAGGCGACATCTCCATCGTCAAATATCATGACAAATGACGATAGACATGTCAAGGGCCCTCCTGCCAGCCGGCCCGAAACGCCCGTACACTCGGCGGGCCAGCGGTGTAAAATCTCTCCCTGGGGGTGAGGAGTCCCTGGATCACAAGGCCCCTGTTTTTCGTATCTCCAATGTAAGGTTTCTCGAGCGAGTCAGTCTCTATGGATGGAACGGACCGGAAGGAGGGCAACTTGCCGGCAGCAACAGCCAGGGCGGTGGCGGAGGGCCCCCGCATGGGGGACCTGGAAGAGGTCTTCCGGGAGCATCATCGCCGCGTGTTCCAGGCGGCCTACCGCGTTACCGGGAACGCCGCCGATGCCGAAGATGTCTTGAGCACCATCTTCCTGCGGTTGTTGCACCAGGGCGGCCCCATCGAGCACGTGGCGAGCTACCTGCACCGCGCGGCGGTGAACACCGCGCTCGATCTGGTGCGCGCCCGGCACGATCGCGGCCGCGTCCCGCTGGAGGACGTTGCGCCCGTCCTGGCGCAAGATGCCCGCCTCCGGCCCGACCGGCGCCAACAGGTTCACGAGCTGCGCGCCTGCCTGCGCAGCGCCATCGCCCGTCTGAAACCCAAGGCCGCCGAGATGTTTGTGCTGCGGTACCTCGAAGGCTACGGCAACCGTGAGATCGCCCGCATGCTGGGCGCCTCACAGATCAACGTCTCCGTCACCCTCCACCGCAGCCGCAGGCAGCTTCAACGCTACCTCCGTTCCTCTATAGGAGTGAAGCCATGAACACCGAGAAGCCGACGCCCAATTCCATCCTGGAGCAGGCCATCCAAGCCATTCGTGACGAAGCCATCGAGCCCGCCGCGGCCGAGCAGGCCGCCACGCGGGTGTGGGACCGCATCCGGCAGGAGACCTCGCCGCCCGCCGTCGAAACCATCCGCGACTGCGCTGGCTACCGGGCGCTGATTCCCGCCATGGTCGAGGGAAGGCTGCCGGAGGCCCGCGCCCTGCTCGTCGAGGATCACACCCACGAGTGCCCCGCCTGCCGCAAGGCGCTCGAAGCCGCGCGCTCCGGCAAAGTGCTGCCGTTCAGACCGGCGCGGCCGAAGCCCGAGCGAAGCTGGTGGACCGCCTCCTGGCGGTGGGGCCTGGCCGCGGCCGGCGTGGCCGCCCTCACCCTGGGCGCCCTGTACGCGGTGAACCGGTTCACCACGCCCTCCGGCCCGGCCATCGTCCAGTCCGCCGACGGCGCGCTCTACAGGCTCGCCTCGGAGGCGAGCGCTCCCCTGCTCGCCGGCGCCGCCATCGAAGAGCGCCAGGTGGTCCGCGCTGCCGATGGCGCGGACGCTGTCCTGCGCCTGCCCGATGGCTCGCTGGTCGAGATGCGCGAGCGCACCGAGTTGTCCCTGGCGTACCGCCGCGGCGGCACCACCATCCGCCTGGAGCGCGGCAGCATTATCGTCCAGGCCGCCAAGCAGGGCCCCCGCCGCCTCTACGTGGCAACCGACGATTGCCTGGTCACGGTTACCGGCACCATCTTCTCGGTGAGCCGCGGCGTCAAGGGCTCCCGGGTCGCCGTCATCGAAGGTGAGGTCAAGGTCGCCCAGGGCAGCTCGACCAGCGTAGTCCGCGCCGGCGAGCAGGTGGCCACCAGTCCGGCTCTGGCCCCGCACGCCGTGCAGGACGAAATCTCCTGGAGCCGCAATCGCGACAACTACTTCTCTTTGCTGCGCGAGCTCACCACCCTGCGCCAGAAGCTGGAGGCCGCCCCCGGCCCCGGCTTGCGCTACTCGACCAAGCTGCTCGACCTGGCTCCCGAGGGGACGGTGGCCTACGCCGGCATCCCCAACCTCGGCCCCACCCTGGCCGAGGCTCGGCGCCTTATTGAGGACCAGGCCCGCCAGAGCCCGATCTTGCGCCAGTGGTGGGACGAGAAGATGAAGGCGGCCGGCGGCGAAGCCCAGTTCGACGAGATGTTCAGCCGCCTGCGCTCCTTCAGCGAGTACCTGGGGCCGGAGATCGCCGTGGCCGTGGTGCCGAAAGCAGGCAAGGACATGGCGCCCGTCGCCCTCGGCGAGCTGGCCAAGCCCGGCTTCCGCGCGTTTCTGGAGTCTGAGATCGCCAGGCTGACCCCCAAGGGCGGCCAGCCCCCGATTCGCATCGTGGACAACCCCGCGCAACTGGCGGGGATCACCGGCCAGGGCCTGGTGGTGTTCATTCGGGGCGAGATCGTGGCCATCTCCCCGGAGGCCGCGCCGCTGGCCCGCCTCGGTCCCGGCGCGTTCGCCAAGAGCGCTTTCTACGCCCGCATCGCCGAGGCCTATCGCGGCGGCGTGACCTGGGTGGTGGCCGCCGATCTGGAAACCGTGATGGCCCGTGCCGCGGCCCAGCCGAAGCCGAAGTCCACCCGCCAGGGTCTCCGCTTCACCGGCATCGACGAGGTGCGGTACCTGATCGCGGTGCGCAAGGAGACCGCGGGCAAGGCGGAGAACCGCGCCACGCTGGCCTTTGCCGGCCCGCGTCACGGCATGGCCGCCTGGCTGTCCCCGCCGGCGCCCATGCGCGCCGTCGAGCTCATCTCCCCGGATGCCAGCTTCGCCGCCGCCTTCCTGATCAAGAGCCCGTCGCTGCTGGTGGACGAGCTGGTCGCCATGATCGCCGTCGGCCGGCCCAACTTCGAGCGCGAGCTGGCGGCCGTCGAAACCCTGGTGGGGGTCAACGTGCGGCAGGATCTCATCCGGCCGCTGGGCGGTGAGATCGCCCTGGCGCTGGACGGCCCGCTGCTGCCGCAACCCTCCTGGAAGCTGGTGGTCGAGGTCAACGACCCGGTCCGTTTCCAGCAGGCCCTCGAGAAACTGCTGGCGACGGTCGGCCAGTACGCCCCCCAGGGCGCCCCGCGCCTGGAGAAGCAGCAGGCCGGCGGACGCACCTACTACGCGCTGCGCGGCCTCCAGCAGGCCCCCGAGATCCACTACGTCTTCACCGGCGGCTACTTGCTGGCCGCTCCCAGCCGCGCCCTGCTGGATCGCGCCATCCAGAACCGCGAGAGCGGCTACATTCTGTCGCGCTCCGCCAAGTTCACCGCGCTGCTCCCGCGTGACTCGCACACCAACTTCTCCGGGATGGTGTACCATGCCCTCGGGGACCTGGTGGCGCCCCTGGCGAAAGGCATGAAGGGCGTGCAGGGCCTCACTCCGGAGCAGCAGAAGGCTATCGAAGGCGTGGCCGCCGGCGCTACGCCCTCCCTGATCCTGCTCTACGGAGAGAACGACCGCATCGAACTGGCCGGCACCGGCGGCCTGTTCGGGTTCAACTGGGAGAAGATGCTGGTGCCCTTCCCGCGCGGGCTGAAAAAGTGAGCGGTATGGAGACGACACCCGTCATCGAGTTGCTGAGCCTGGAAGTCCGCTTCGGCCAGAGAACGATCCTCCACGACCTGCGGGGATCGTTCTCCGGCCGGGCCATCGGGCTGCTGGGCCCCAACGGTGCGGGCAAGTCCACGCTCATCAACACGCTGCTGGGTTTCTATCCCCCCGCGCAAGGCACGGCGCGCGTCTTCGGCTGCGACATACGCGCGCAGATCCGCGCGGTGCGCCGCCTGATCGGCTACATGCCCGAGAACGAGTGCTTCATTGCGGGCATGAGCGCGGTCGAGTTCGTGCGCTTCATGGCCGAGCTGGCCGGACTGCCGCCGGAGGCCGCCCTGGAGCGCGCGCACGAGGCCCTCTTCTACGTGGGTCTGGGCGAGGCGCGCTACCGCAAACTAGAGGAGTACTCGCTGGGCATGAAGCAGCTTGCCAAGCTCGCCCAAGCCATCGCCCACGGGCCCAAGCTGCTCTTTTTGGATGAGCCGACCAACGGTCTCGATCCCCCGGCGCGCCAGCGCATGATCCGCCTCATCCGCGACGTGCGCGAGCGCGGCAACCTGCATCTGATGCTGTGCTCGCACCTGCTGCGCGACGTCGAGGAGTGCTGCGAGGAAGTGCTCATCCTGAAGAACGGCCGCATCGTGCAGTACTCCAACCTCGAAGAGGAGCGCCGCTCCAACCGCCGCTTCCTCGAACTGGAGCTGGAGGGCGACGGCGAGGCCTTCGCGGCCGCGGTCAAAGACCTGGGCTGCGAATGCGCGTTTTCGAGCCAGCGGCGCCTGAAGACCGTCCTGACCGAAGGCCTCGCAGTCCGCGACCTGTACCAGGCCGCCGCCGGCTGCGGCGTGCGCATCCGCCGCCTCAGCCACAAGCGCGACAGCCTGGAGGATATCTTCATCAAGGCCATGAACAACGGTTCCGGAGCTCCGGGAGGCGGGGCCATGGGGAACGGCAATGGCAGTCTATAAGCGCACCTACCAGCCCTACCAGGGACCGCTCACGCCGCCCTGGTCGCGCTTCCTCGTCATCGCCCGGCAGGCCTACCGCCGGGTGCTCGATTCGCGCTTCCTGCTGTTCTACTTCGTGCTCTGCCTGGTTTTTCCGGCCGTCTGCGCGGTGCTCATCTACCTGCGCCACAACACCGGGGCGATCGCCCTGCTGAAGATCGACGTGGCCCGGCTGATCCCCATCGACGGGCATTTCTTCTTCCGCTTCCTGGGCTGGCAGGGCTCCATGGCGTTCCTGCTGACGGCCTTCCTCGGCCCGGGGCTGATCTCGGCCGACATGCGCAACAGCGCCCTGCCGCTGTACTTCTGCCGGCCCTTCTCGCGCGCCGAGTACGTGCTGGGGAAGATGAGCGTGCTGGCCATTCTGCTCTCGCTGATCACCTGGGTGCCCGGCTTGCTGCTGTTCGGTTTCGAGGCCAGCCTCGAGGGCGTCGCCTGGTTCCGCGCCAACCTCTACCTGGTCGCCGGCATCTTCCTGGGCGCCTGGGTCTGGATCGTGACCCTGTGCCTGCTGGCCCTGGCGCTGTCGGCATGGGTGAAGTGGAAGGTGCTGGCGGGCGCGCTGCTGTTCGGTGTGTTCTTCGTCGCCGCCGGGTTCGGCGCCGCTATCAACGGCGCCCTGCACACTGAGTCCGGCAACCTCATCAACCTGGGCGAGCTGGTGCGCACCATCTGGGCCGGGCTGTTCCGCGTGCCGGTCTCAAGCGGCCTGGCTCCGGAGAGCGCGTGGATGGGCCTGACGGGCATCTGCGCCCTGTGCCTGCATCTGCTGGACCGCAAGGTGCGGGCCTTCGAGGTGGTGCGGTGATGAGCGCCGGCCCCAGCGACCGAATCGTCTTCGAGGATGTCTCGAAGTTCTACGGCGAGGTGCTCGGCGTCAACCGCGTCGAACTGGCCATCCCGCCCGGCATCACCACGCTGGTCGGACCCAACGGCTCCGGCAAGACCACGCTCATGAACCTTATGACCGGCCTGGTGCGCCCCAGCCGCGGGCGCATCCGCGTGTTGGGCATCCCGCCGGAGGAACCCGAGCGCCTGTTCCGCACCCTGGGCTACTGCACTCAGTACGACAGCTTCCCCCGCGCGCTCACCGGCTACCAGTTCCTCTACTCTTACCTGCGGCTGCACGGGCTGGGCCACGCCGAAAGCGAGCGGCTGGTCTGGGAAGCCATCGAGCGCGCGGGCATGAGCGAGTCTGCCCACCGCCGCGTGGCCGCTTACTCGAAAGGCATGCGCCAGCGCATCAAGCTGGCCCAGGCCATCTGCCACCAGCCCCAGGTGCTGGTGCTCGACGAGCCGCTCAACGGCCTGGATCCCATGGCCCGCGCGGAGGCCATCGCCCTGTTCCGCGAGCTGGCCGCCGGGGGCCGCTACGTCATCATCTCCAGCCACATCCTGCACGAGGTGGACAAGATCTCCGACCAGGTCATCATGCTGACAAGCGGCTACGTGGTGGCGGAGGGCCAGATCCAGGCCGTGCGCAGCGAGATGCACCACGAGTACCCCATGCAGGTCCTGGTGCGCTGCGACCAGCCCGGCGCGCTGGCCGCCCGCGTCTTCGAGCAGGACCACGTGGTCGAAGTCAAAATGCACGCCGACCGCAAGGGCCTCCTGGTCTCGACCCGCGACGGGGAGCGCTTCTACGACCTCCTCCAGCGCCTGGTGCTCGAGGGAGTCATCTCGCTCGAATCCGTGGCCCCCGCCGACGAGGACGTGCACTCGGTCTACGAGTATCTGATCGGCTCCGAGGGAGGCGCCTCATGAGCGGGCGGCCCTGGAAACTCTGGTGGACTCAGATCCTCGCCATCCTCCGCCTGGAGATGCGCAAGAGCTTCTCGGGCAAACGCGCCATCATAATCTACCTGCTGGCCGCCTCCCCGGTGATCGTCTTCGGCCTGCATTCCGTGGCCGTGGCGCGCGGCTGGAACCGCTGCCGCGGCACCGAGGACTTCGCCATCTACGCCGGCGAGTTCCAGCTCTACTACCTGCGCCTGGCGGTCTTCTTCGGCTGCGTGGCCATCTTCATGAACCTGTTCCGCGGCGAGGTGCTGGAGAAGACCCTCCATCACTACCTGCTCGCGCCGGTGCGCCGCGAGGTCCTGGTGGCGGGCAAGTTCCTCTCCGGGTTGGTGGCGGCGGTGGTGCTGTTCGGCGCCGGGACGCTGGCGTCCTTCTTGATCGTGTGCGCTCACGTGGCGGGGCTGAGGAACCAGGAGTTTCTCGCCAGCCCGCTGCCCGGGCATCTGGTGGCCTATCTGGGGGTGACCGTGCTGGCCTGCCTGGGCTACGGCGCGGTCTTCCTGATGATGGGCCTGCTGTTCCGCAACCCCATGATTCCCGCGGTCGGAGTGCTGATCTGGGAGTCCATCACTATCTTTGTGCCGCCGCTGCTGAAGCGGCTCAGCGTGATTTACTACCTGGAGTCGCTGTGCCCCATGCAGGTGCCCTTCCGCGGCGGCGGGGCCATCTTCGCCATCTCTGGCGAGCCCGTCTCGGCCTGGCTGGCCGTCCCCGGCTTGCTCCTGCTGGCCGCCGTCGTTATCTTCCTCTCCGCCCTCCGCATCCGCCGCCTGGAAGTCAACTACGGGGCGGAGTAGGGGGGCGGCGCAGTCGCTTGCGGGAACCGGGGCACCCAGCCCAGGTCTCGGCCGATGAGCAGCTCCACCATTTCCGCGTGGTGCGTACTCTTCATGGGGACGAGCCGCATGTCAAATCCGTGGCGCGTGGCGAGTCCGCGGATCTCCTCGGCGTTGTCGTAGGTCATCAGGAAGTCGCCGGCCAGCTTGCCGGCCAGGGAGAACAACTCCTCGTGGTCGATTTCCGAGTGCGTGTACAGACGGCGCCCGGCAACAGTGTACGGCGGGTCAATGAAGAAAGCCACGCCTGGGCGTCGCAGGTTGCGCCGGATGACTTTGATCCCATCCCCTTCTTCGAAGCGCATGTGATCACGCATCGCATCGATCGCCAGAATGCGCTTCCGCAATGTCGCCGGGTACCAGCGCGATTTCAAGCCCCGTCCGTTCTCCCCGTTCTTCATGAGCCCCGCGCCGGAGGCCATGATCCCGCCGCGCTGGACGCGGTTGCGCAGCAGCGTCTGGAAGGCGCGGTCCCTGGTGGTCCGTGGCGTTGCATCCAACACACTGCGCACCGTCTCAGGCGTGACCTCGAAGTCGGCCACCTTGTCCGCCAGCCAGCGGCCATCCCCACCCAGGATGGTATGCCAGACGGCCGCAACCTCGGGATCGCGCTCGACCAGGGTGACGTTCTC
Organism: uncultured Solibacteraceae bacterium; assembly: GCA_964541065.1. Classification (GTDB taxonomy): domain Bacteria; phylum Acidobacteriota; class Terriglobia; order Bryobacterales; family Bryobacteraceae; genus VFZS01. Next base: position 4,126 of record CAZIRH010000088.1, on the reverse strand, counting down.
GGCGAGCCCCTCAAAAGCAGCGGTCAGGGCAATGATGGCCCCGCCCGCAAAGGGTTCGATCAACTCGGCAAACCGGCGCGCACCGCTTTTCAGCCACAGACGCGCGTAAGGAACCAGCCACGTCTTGCCGCCAGGATACCGGAAGGGGCTTCGCTGGGGCACCGTCGCCACATTGACGATGGGTAGGCCTTTCTCTTTTTTCGCTGTCCTCGCCGCAAGGCTCGCCATTGGGAGCGCCTGTACACCTAGAATACCGGTTCTTGCCAGGCCAGAGCTAGGGGACAACACGTATTGTAGATCGGCGGTCACCCTGCGAACCTCCAGGAGAAGCGTGCGCGAAGCGCACCTCGCGCCCACGTGTCCGTCTCGGTCTGGCTGGCCGTCCCCGGCCTGCTCCTGCTGGCCGCCGCGGTCATCTTCCTCTCCGCCCTCCGCATCCGCCGCCTGGAAGTCAACTACGGGGCGGAGTAGGGGGCTCCTCAGGCAGGGGTCGGCCAACCGATGTCGATCGGCCTGCCCGTCAGATGCGCATAGAGAACGTCAGGGTCCAGATCGGCGCCATTCGGCCAGCAGACCACACCTAGCTCGGGATTCACCGACACCTGCCTGAATTCGTCCGGATCCTTCAAAGGAGCAAAGATTCCCTCGAAACGAACCAGGTCCGAGACGTCGATCACACCTTGCACGCCATCTTCGAAGCGCACGAAGAGTCGGTACCGTTCGAGCGGCCTAACTTCCAGGACATCCTTCAGCACGGCTCCTACTCCAGTGGGTCAATCCCTTTGAGCGGCGCTTGTCGCCGCGCCAATTCCCAGTTGCCCAGCAGGTCCTGCCTATGGAGCGCGGCCCACTCTACGACCAAGCCAAGGACACGGGGAGACAGTGAGCCCTCCAGCACGGCCAACGTCTCGATGCCAACGAGCGCCTTCTGGCCGGCATACCGCACGTGGAAGTGCGGCGGCGCATGGTCGCTGTAGTACATCGCGATGATGATTCCGAAGAACCTGCTGATCTCGGGCATACGCCAGTCGCCTCTATTCTCCCCCAAAACCGGGGCGATTCGACAGGCGCCGCCTGGAAGTCAACTACGGGGCGGAGTAACGTGCGAAGATGGCGGACATGGAGAGGAAGAAGTTCTTCAACTTGACAGGCGCGGCGCTGGTGGTCTTGGGCGCCAAGAAGGCCTCGGCGCAGGAGGCCCCCTCGCAGGCTTCCGCGCCGGCCGCCGAGCGCTGGCGAAAGATGCACCAGGCCTGGATCACGAGCCTGATGGAGAGCCTCGACGCTCAGGTCGATGAACCCACCCGCACCAGGCTGATGCTCGCCCAGGGCCGGGCCTGCGCGCGTCGTTCGGTGGTCGAGACCGCCGCCCAGGCCTGCCACGGCGACATGGACAAGCTGGTGGCCACGATGGCGAAGTTCGTGGGCCAGGAAAACTGCCGCCGCGAGGGCAATATCGTTCACCTGCGCTACGCCAAGTGCTACTGCCCCATCGTCGGAACCGGCCCGGAACGCCTGTCCAACACCTGGTGCACCTGCTCCCGCGGCTGGGTGCATGAGGTCTTCGCGACCGTCGCCGGCAAGCCGGTCAGGGTCGAGATGACGCACTCGATCAAGCGCGGCGACCCCGACTGCCGGTTCGTGGTGCGGGTCTGACGGCTTGAACACAGCGCGGCACGGCCGGCACGAACCTCAGTGGTGGCGTATCGCGTAGTAGATGACGTAAAACCAGGAGCACAACCCGTGGACGATCGCCCATATGATCGAGTGGTTCGCGCTCCACGAGATCGTGATGGCCAGCGCCGTGCCGAATCCGATCCCGGCTTTCGCAGCCTCTGAAGAGTGACTCACCGCGCCCTCCTTGATTTCGATCACCGTCGTGGAACCCGCCAGCTCCGGCTGTGCCTGACGACTTGGGCATCGCCCGCCACCTGGTCCTGGGACGCCTAACCGCTCGGCCTTTGCGGGCTCTCTCCATGGTCCCTCAAGTCACGGTGTGTCACCCGCCAAGGCGCCGCAGGCGGAGACGCCTGCGCCACGGGATCATGCACTCTGTGGCAAACGTCCCGACAGGCTGAAGCCCCATGTCATTTAGTTTTCGTGGGGCAGGCGCCCTGGCCTGCGAGCCGACCCCCTGGTCGGCTCCCCGCGGGGCTGGAAAACGCCGGCCAGGGGGCCGGCGGCGGCTCGGGGAGCCGCCCCACAGGGGGCCGAGATGTGCGGTGGTGGGAAAACTAAGTGACATTGGGCTGAAGCCTGTCCCACAGGGCCCTCACCCGATCCCCGCGTGGTAGCGCTGGAGGGATTGGAGGGAGGCGGAGCCCGCCGAGCGGCGGGCGGCGATGCCTTTGGCCGCGGCCAGGGCGCCGGCGTGGGTGGTGATGTAGGGCACCTTGTACTTGATGGCGTTCTTGCGGATGTAGGAAGGGCCGTGGTGGGCTTTCTACGAGCCCGCGGCAAGCCCGGAGCAGATCTCCATCCACCGCCCCTTCTATCCCAAGAAGCCTGGCGGCACCAAGATGAAGCACGTTGTTTCCGCCCTGGGTCTGGACTCGCCGGCTGACCTCCTTCGCGCCTGTGAGTGCGCAACCACGGTGCCGAACAAGCGGAACAAGGCCTGCGAGCTCTTCTGGACCTTGGGGGCGAACCAGGTGGGCCGAGCCGCTATCGCGCGCTGGAGAGATCTGTTGGCGCCCGCGCTTCGGGAAGGCACTACTACGCTCCGGCCTTTCCACGGCGATCTTGCTCCTCTGCTTGAATCTGGCCGGATTGTGGTCACAGAAACCTACCCGGCCGAGACCTACACTCACATTCACATGGAACGGGGACTCGCCAAGCGGCGGGTGGAAGGGCGGCGAAGCCAGGCAGAAGCCGCATGGGCTCATCAGCGACAGACCAGTCTGTGCCGGTGGCGCCGGGCGGTCGGAATCCCTACTGCGGCCGCTTTAGGCTGGCCCGCTCAAGATCGACCACCTGTGTTATACTGTTCTAGCCGGGGAGGCCAAGAGAGAAAACACTGGTTCATTTCCGGCGGACTTTCAGGAGGACTGCAATGAGCCGAGTTTCCGCGGTTGGGCTGCTCTGCGCGCTCACAATGGTCTCTCTTGCCTTTAGCCAGAGCGACAGGCCCGGGTCGAAGGATTACCCGGGGATTACCCGCATGCCGGGGTACTATATCGACGAATACAACGACGTCCAGTTCGACTCTGCGACCTTTCAGGTCACGAAGGACGGTAAGAAGTCGGACCAACAGATCGAAGGACACACCATCAAAATTCACTACTTCATCAAGCAAAACGTCCCCGAAACGAGCATGCTCCAGGTGATCCGCAATTATCAGAATGCCACTCGTTCCGCCGGCGGCCAGGTGCTCGACGATTCGAAAGGCGGTAACTGGTACAACACCACACTGCGTTTTAGCAAGGATGGCAAGGAGGTTTGGATCCTCGTTGAGGCTCGCAGCGACAACCACTCGCTTACGATCGTGGAGCGTCAAGCGATGCAGCAGGACGTGGTCATGGATGCCGCGGGCATGGCCAACGGGCTCACCACGAATGGCAGCGTTTCCCTTTACGGTATCTACTTCGATACTGGCAAGTCGGAGCTGAAACTGGAGTCCGAGCCGACGCTGTCCGAAATCGCCAAGCTGCTCAAGGAGAACGCCACACTGAAGGTTAGCATCGTAGGGCATACCGACATGGTGGGCGACCCTGCGGCCAACCTAAAACTGTCGCAAGCTCGCGCCCAGTCGGTAATGAATGCGTTGGTCACCAAATACGGAATTGCCGGCTCACGATTGACCTCTTTCGGCAATGGTCCTTACGCGCCGGTAGCATCAAATAAGACGGAAGAGGGTCGCGCCAAGAACCGCCGCGTGGAACTCGTTGAATTTGCAGCTCGGTGAGCGCCAGGACGGCGCGCGGCCTCCAGTAACTTCTCCCGCATCGCGCGGGTCTGCAAGGGCAGGGGTTGGGGGTCGGGCGTAGAGACCGGCGCGAGATGGAGTGTTCCTCCGGCCAGACCGCCGGGCCAAGACAGGCCGCCCCACGGGGCAGGGGTGAGCTGCTGGGTCGGGATCGGGTCGGGTGACCGGGATTGCGCCCGGTCACCCTCCCACACCACCGGA
>CAZIRH010000087.1:0-13154 GCA_964541065.1 uncultured Solibacteraceae bacterium | reverse complement strand
GGCCCCCAAATCTGCCTCCGCGGCCACCGCCCTGCGCAGGGCCTCTCCCGCGGCCGCCGCGTCAGTCGCGGTCAAACCCTCGACATAAGCCCTCAGCGTGCCCTCCCGCGAGGCGCCGAACGGCCGCGCGCGCCCCGCGATCTCCAGCGCCAGCGCGCGCGCCAGCTCCAGCACACCTTCCCGAGCCGGGCCGGCCGCCGAGGCCTGCTTCACCATGCGGTGCCGGCCCAGGTCCTCGAGCACGGCTTCTGCCCGCAGGCGCGGGCCGGAGCGTCGCAGATACCCGTGAAGGACGTGTGTCGCGCGCGCCCCGGTGGCCTCCTCGAGGCTCGCCGCCACGAACACGTGCGCCTGCGGCGACCCCGCCAGGTACAGGGCGACGGCCTCGCTGAATCCGCGGCTGGCCCAGTCCAGCTCCGCTTCGGCCGTCAGGTTCTCGAAAGCCAGGACTGCGATTCGCTCCGAGACAGGCGGCTTCCTCGCGCAGCCGCCCAGCGCCAGCCAGCAGACCAAGCCAGCCGCCAGGATGGTGAGGCGCTTACAGGACACGCGGCTCCAGCGCCATCAGTTCCTTGAACTCCGGCAGCTCGCGCAAGGCCGCAAACTCGGGCTCCTCGACGAACTTCTTCTTCTCCTTGAAACCCTCCTCCAGGGCCTTGCGGATGTACTGGAGCGCCCGGTCGTTCGCGCCCGCCTGCGCGTACAGCTTGGCCAGGTAGTAGTGAAACTTGGCGCGTTCCTGGACGTTCCGCTCCTCCAGCATCACCCCGTACGTGCCGCGGTGCTCGAAGACGTCCGCATCCAGCGCCATCGCCTGCTGGTAGGCTTTGACCGCCTCCGCGTATTGCTTGCGCGCGAAATACGCCGTACCCAGATTGCTGTAGACAGAGGCGGAGTTGGGCACCAGCACCAGCGCTTTCTTGTACTGCGCGACCGCCCGCCGGTAACTCCTCTTGGCGTAGTGCACCGTGCCGATGTTGTTCATCGCCTCGGCATACTTCGGATTCAGCCGCAGGGCGCGCTCGTAGTGTCTCTTGGCGGTATCGAGCTGCATCAACTGGTGGTAGGCAATCCCGAGCTTGTTCCAGATGACGGCGGAGTTCTGGGGCGCCTGCTTGTAAACCTCGATGGCCTCGCGGTACATCTTGCGGGCCATGTAAATATCGCCGCGCCTCTCCGGAGTCAGAGTGGCGGTTTCGGCGGCCGGCGGCGCCTGCGCGCCGGCCACGCTGGCCAACAGCAGGGCCGCTGCGGCCGCGAGCGGAAGGCGGGATCGGACCATGACGGACCCCCTTCGGTACAAGCCTATTTGAACACACCCAGCAGCCGGCGGAGGAAGCCCTTTTTCTTTTCCTTGGACTGGTCGGCCGCTGGAGGCGGGGGTGGCGGAGCCTCCGGCACGGCACGGCCGGCGCGCAAGGCGGGCGGCGGGCTGCCCGGCGGCAAGGGCACGGTGGGGGGGGTCACCGCGGCCACCTGGGCCGGCTGGCTGGGCGGGGCCTCCCAGGAAGCGATCCGCGTCCCGCCCCGGCCGTGCAGCCGGCAACTCTGCAAGGGCTGGCTGCCGGTGATGAAGATCTCCGTCCGCACCTCCGGACAGGCCCGCGTGGCGAGCTGTCCCGTGGCCGGGTCGATCTCGACGCTCACCACTCCGTCCGGCGGCGTGAACTCGGCCACGTTGCGGTACTCGCGGTACTGGTGCGCGCGCTTCATGAACTCGGTCCAGATGGGCAGCGCCGAGTGCGCCCCCTCCAGGTTCAGCTCGCGGTTGTCGTCGAAGCCCACCCACACCACGCACAACAGCTTGCTGGTGAAACCCGCAAACCAGCCATCATGCGAGGTGCCGGTCTTGCCTGCCGCCGGCAGCACGAAGCCTCGCCCCCGCACACCCGCGCCCGTCCCGCTGCGCAGCACTTCCTCCATCAGGTTGACCATCAAGTACGCCACCCGCGGATCCAGCACCGCTCTGCGCTCCGGCCGCTGGCTGTAGATGACGTTCCCCCCCCGGTCCCGGATCAGGCTGATGAAATTCGGCTTGACGTACAGCCCCCGATTGGCAAAGACCGTGTACGCCCCGGCGATCTCCAGCGGCGTCACTTCGTAAGCCCCCAGCGCAATGGCCGGAGTGGGCTGGATGTTCAAGTTCATCCCCGCGTGCTGGGCCAGCTCCTCGACGGCCGCGTAGCCCACCGTCTCCGCCAGCTTCACCGTAGGCACGTTCAGCGACTTCGCCAGCGCCTGCCGCAGCGTGACCTCGCCGTGGTACTCGCTCTTGAAGTTCTCTGGCGTGTAAGGCTTGTCGTCGAACCAGAAGGTCGTGGGCTTGTCCAGCAGTATGGTGGCCGGGGTCAGCGGTCGCTGGCCCCCGTTGAGGGCGCTGTTCAGCGCGGCCGCGTACACGAACGGCTTGAAGCTGGAGCCCGGCTGCCGCTTCGCCAGCACCCGGTTCAACTGGCTGATGCCGTAGTTGCGGCCTCCCACCAGGGCTTTCACCGCCCCGCTGTCCGCATCCAGCGCCACCAGCGCCACCTGGACTTCCGGCACGTCCTCCCGGCGGAAGCGCCGCTGCCGGCGGATCCGCTCATCGACTTCCTGGAGCCCCATCCGCACCGCCTCGGCCGCCTCCCGTTGCAGGTTCATGTCCAGGGTGGTGTAGACGCGGTAGGTGTCCGACTGAAAATCGTGGTCTTGAAACTGCGCCTGCAACTCGTCGTGCACCAGGTCCACAAAGAACGGCGCCTCGCTCGACTCGATGGCCCCCGGCGCCAGCCGCACGGGCGTGGCCACCGCCTGCTGGTACTGCTCCTCGGTGATGAAGCCGTTCTGCTGCATCAGGCCCAGCACCACGTTGCGCCGCGACAGGGCCCGGTCCGGATGGCGGAATGGGTTCGTGTAGCTGGGCCGCTGGATCAGGCCCGCCAGCAGCGCTGCCTCGGGCAACGTCAGTTGCTGGACGTCCTTGCCGAGGAACGCTTTGGCCCCTTCTCCGAAGCCGTTGATGCCGAAGCTGCCCCGCCGCCCCAGATTGATCTGGTTGGCGTAGTACTCGAAGATCTCCTCCTTGGACAGCTTCTGCTCCAGTTGCAGCGTGATCAGCACCTCGGCCGCCTTGCGGCCCCAAGTCTTCTTCTGATCCAGCCAGAAGCCGCGCGCCAGTTGCATGCTCAGCGTCGAGGCGCCTTCTCGTCTCCAGCCCACCCGCACGTCCACGTAGGCCGCCTTGATGACGCGCAGCGGGTCAAAGCCCGCGTGCTGGAAGAAGCGCTTGTCCTCGGCCGAGATGACCGCGTCCACCAGCACCTTGGGGATGTCCTGGAAACGCACCAGGCGCCGCTTCTCGCGGTTGCGGTCGGAGAGGTTGGTGATCAGCTCGGGCTCCAGCAGGTATTGCACCCGCTCCGTGTTGTCGCGCAGCGAGATGATCTGGGTGACGCGGCCGCCGGAGAAGCGGATCAGCCCGGCTTCCTGGTCGAAATAGGAGTCCGGCCCCGGGAAGACCTCGGTGGTGTTGGGCCGCACGTGGAACCAGCCCGTGCGGTTGCTGCGCGAATCCCCGTAGCCGCTGCGCCGAAGCTGCGCCACGATCTCGTTCGCCGAGATCTCGTCGCCCAGCGAGACCGCCCGCGGGGCGGCGAACACCATCGACGTGCTCTGGAAGGGCCCGGCGCGCAGCTTCTCGTCGATCAGCCGGGAGTACTTGATCCAGTAGTAGGCGAGAACCAGGAACGCCAGCACCGCCAGGCCGGCGGTCGCTCCGAGGACCAGCCGGCCGCTGGGGTGCAGCAGCATCCGCACCCACAGTGCCTTGCGGGGCAGTTGAATCCGGATGGCCACGACGCTTCCCTGCCTTAATTCTCGCACGAACCGTGCAGTTCAGTTCTCTGCGCGGGCGCGAAAATGCAGATCCACTGTGCAGACGGCCAGATCCACCGGCACCGCATAGCGCACCTCGAGGCGTACTCCGCGCCCCGTCCGGCGCACGTGCACCTGGCCGGCCCGCACCGGCAGGCCCAGGCGCGCGGTTCGGTCCTCGACCCGGCTCAGCAGCACCTCCGCGGCCACCTCTGCGCTATCGGCCCGCCGCACGATCCTTTCCAGCGCCCGCTCGAACTCCGCATTCCGCCGGTAGTGCGGGATCGCCAGCAGCCCGCATCCCAGCATCAGCGCCGCGATCGCCGCCCCTGCCGCCCACCGCCACCACCTGGCTCCCCGCGGCTGCACCATACCGCTCAGCCCTTCACCAGGTTGCGCAGCAAGAACAGCAGGTTGGCGGGCCGCTCCGCCAGCCGGCGCATGAAGTACGGATACCAGTGGTCCCCATACGGCACGTAGAGCCGCAGACGGTAGCCGTGCTGAACAAACTGCTTCTCCAGGTCGCGCCGGATGCCGTACAGCATCTGGAACTCGAAGCCCTCCGCGGAGACTCCCCGCTCCCGCGCCAGGCGCTTGCCGAGCTCGATCAGCTTCTCGTCATGGGTGGCGAACGCCGGCGAGACCCCGCGCTCGAACAGGATCTTCATCAGCCGCGCGTAGCGGGCGTTGACCGCGCGCTTGCTCGGGTACGCGATGGTGGCCGGCTCGCGATAGGCCCCTTTGCACAGCCGCACCGGGATGCGCCGCTCGCACAACATCGAGGTGTCCTCCTCGCTCCGGTACAGGTAGGCCTGGATCACGCCCCGCACGTTCCCGTAAGCCTGGTGCAGAGCCACCACCAGGCGCAGGGTGCGGTCCACGTGGGCGCTCGATTCCATGTCCACCTCGACCACCTTGCCCGCCTCCTTCGCCGTCCGCACCACCGCTTCCACATTGCGCTGGCAGGTCTCCTCGGAAATGTCCAAGCCGAAGTGCGTCAGCTTGACCGAGAAGGTGGCCGGCAACCCGGCCGCCGACACCCTGCGGACCGCCTCGAGGTAGCCGTCCCGCGAGGCCTCCCCCTCGCCCGGCGAGGCCACGCTCTCCCCCAGCCGGTCCAGAGTGGCCAGCACGCCGTCCTGATCGAGGCGCGTGCAAACCGCCAGCGCCTCCTCCAGCGTCTGGCCGGCGATGAAGCGCGAGGTGAGCGGGCGAGCCAGCCGCGACGTCTCCACCCAGCCCCGCACCTGCTTCTGATCGGAGAGGAACAGCAACAGGCTGCGCAGGATCATGACGGTCGCGTCGCGCCTCCGTCTCTACCCATCTTCCCACCACCGGGCCACCCATTCTTCCAGCCTCGCGGACATCGACTACACTATACACGAGGAGACACACGTGATCAGAAGAACCGTCACCCTCGCTGCCCTTTGCACCCTCGGGCTGGTTTCCGCAGCCCTGGCCCAGGCCAAACCCAACTTCTCCGGAACCTGGAAGGTTAACATCGCCAAGAGCGATTTCGGTCCGATGCCCGCCCCGCAGTCCGGTGTCAGCAAGATCGAACACGCCGATCCGAAACTGAAGCTCACCAGCACGATCACGGGCGACATGGGGGAACGCACCGTGACCATGGAGTTCACCACCGACGGCGCCGAGAACACCAACAAATTCGGCCCCATGGAGATGAAGAGCAGGCTCCGCTGGGAGGGCGCCGAGCTCATCATCGAGTCCAAGGCCTCCAGCGATCAAGGCGAGTTCACGGCCAAGGAGCGCTGGAGCCTGGCCGAGGGCGGCAAGATCTTCAAGCTGATCCGCAGTTGGGCCGGCCCCATGGGCGAGGCCACCCAGACTCTGATCCACGAGAAGCAGTAGCTCGCCGGCCACTGGCCGAGCGCATGAAGAAGCTGGATTTCATCTTCTTCGACGCGGGTGGTGGGCACCGCGCCGCGGCGACTGCTCTGGGCCTGGCCGTCCTCGAGCAGCAGCGCCCCTGGGAAGTGCGCCTGGTCAATCTCCAGGAGGTGCTGGATCCGCTGGACATCTTCCGCAAGCATCTCGGGCTGCGGCTCCAGGATCTGTACAACCTCTTGCTCAAGAAGGGGTGGACGCTGGGCAGCGCACACTTGCTGCGCATCATGCACTTCCTCGTCCGCCTGTACCATCCGGCGCAAGTACGGCTGCTCGCGGAGTTCTGGCGCCGGAGCCGGCCCGACCTGGTGGTCTCCCTGGTTCCCAACTTCAATCGGGCCATGGGCCAGAGCCTCCGCCAGGCCCTGCCTGGGGTGCCTTTCGTCACCATCCTCACGGACCTGGCCGACTACCCTCCCCACTTCTGGATGGAACGCCAGGAGCAGTACCTGGTGTGCGGCTCCCAGCGCGCCGTCGAGCAGGCGCACGCCATGGGCTACGCCGCTGAGCGGGTCTTCCGTACGTCGGGCATGATCCTCCATCCCCGCTTCTACCAGCCCCTGAACCTCGATCGCGCCGCCGAGCGGCAGCGCCTGGGTCTGCTGCCCGACCTGCCCACCGCCCTGGTCCTGTTCGGCGGCCACGGCTCCCGGGTGATGCTCCAGATCGCCGAGCGCCTGGACCGCGCCGGGCTGGACCTGCAACTGATCCTGATCTGCGGCCACAACGAGAAGCTCCGCCGGGCCCTGCTCCGTCGGCCCCGCCGGCTGCGCTGGTTCGTGGAAGGCTTCACCACCGAGATCCCCTACTACATGGGCCTGTCGGACCTCTTCATCGGCAAACCGGGCCCCGGCTCGATCAGCGAAGCGCTGGCCATGGAGCTGCCCGTCATCGTGGCCTCGAACGCCTGGACCATGCCCCAGGAGCGCTACAACACGGAGTGGCTGCGCCAGCAGGGGCTCGGCCTCGTGGTCCGCAGCTACCGCCAGGTCGCCGGCGCCGTGCGCGAGCTCCTCGAACCCGCCAACTTCGCCCGCTACCGCGCCCGCGCAGCCACCCTCAACAACCGCGCCGTGTTTGAGATTCCGGACATCCTGGAAAAGATCATGCCTTGACACCGGCTTCTCTGATCGCCGACCATGACAGCTTGATGCCTGAGATAACTCCGCCGCTGCGCCCGCCTAGGCGCCTGTTGCTCGGCCCCGGCCCCTCCATGGTCGAGCCCCGCGTCTACGAGGCCATGCGTCTGCCCATCGTCAGCCACGTGGACCCCTACTTCTACGAGGTGGCAGAAGACATCCGCCAGATGCTCGGCCCGGTCTTCGGCACCGAGTACCCCTTCCGCATGGTCATCTCCGGTACCGGCTCCTCGGGGATGGAGACCGCCATCATCAACTTCACCGACCCCGGCACCAGGTTCGCGGTCTTCGCCAACGGCTACTTCTGCGACCGGATCACCGACATCGCCCGTCGCCAGGGCGCTGAGGTGGTGCGCCTGGAGAAACCCTGGGGCGAGACCTTCACCGAGGCCGAAGCCCGGGACTTCATCGCCCGCCAGCAGCCGCAGATCGTCGCCTACGTGCAGGCGGAGACCTCCACCGGAGTGTACCTGCCCGGCCAGGCCATCTGCCAGGCCGCGCATGAGCACGGTGCGCTGGTGATCGGCGATTGCGTCACCTCCCTGGGCGGCATGCCGGTCAACGTAGATCGAAACGGCATCGACATCGCCTACAGTTGCACGCAGAAGGGCTTGAGCTGCCCGCCCGGTCTGGCGCCCATTGCCGTCTCCCCGCGGGCCCTGGAGCGCCTGCGCGCCCGCCCCACCCCCGTGCGCTCCTTCTACTTCGACCTGAAGCTGCTGGACGACTACTACGTGGGGGCCCACCGCTACCACCACACCGCCCCCATTTCGATGTTCTACGCGCTCCGCGAGGCCCTGGCCGTCATTCTCGAGGAGGGCCTCGAGGCGCGCTTCGCCCGCCACCGCCGCAACCACCTGGCTTTTGTGGCAGGCATCGAGGCCATGGGCATGCGCATGCTCGTCCCCGATCCGGCCAACCGGCTCTGGACGCTCAACACCCCTTGCGTGCCCGAGGGAGTCAACGATGCCAAGGTGCGCGCCTGCCTGTTCCAGGAGTATGGCATCGAGATCTTCGGTGGCTTCGGCCCCTTGGCCGGCAAGGTTTTCCGCGTCGGCCTGATGGGCGCCTCCTCGACCGAGGAAAACGTGCTGCTGGTGCTGGAAGCTCTCGAGGCCGCGCTTCGCGCCGAGGGCTACACGGCCCCGGCCAGCGGGCGCGCCGCCGCCGAGCTATTCTACGCTGCCGCGCGCGCCTGAAGGCAGGAAGGCCGCCTGATCGGGCAGCCGGCGTCAGTAGGCCCAGTGCCACAAGCTGGCACCCACCGTGTAGCCCGCCCCGACGGTGGCGAACAGCACCAGGTCGCCCCTCTTGACCTTGCCATCCTCGATCGCGTCCTGCATGGCCAGCGGGATCGTCGCGTTAGTGGTATTGCCGTAGCGGTCGATGTTGATGAGGACCTGCTCGGGCTCCAGGCCCAGCCGGTCCGCCGTGGCCGTGATGATCCGCCGGTTGGCCTGGTGCGGGATCAGCACGGCCACATCCTTGGCCGTAAGCTGGTTTCGCGCCAGCAGGTCGCGGCACACCTCGTACATGCGGCGCACAGCATACTTGAAGACCGCTGGGCCGTCCTGGCGAATGACATGCAGCCGCCGCTGGACCGTTTCTACCGAGGCTGGCATGCGGCTGCCACCGGCGGGCATTTCCAGCGCCGCCGCGCCCGACCCGTCCATGTCGTGGAGGAAATCCAGCATCCCGAACCGGTCATCCTCGCCGGCCTCCACCAGCATGGCTCCGGCGCCGTCGCCGAACAGCACGCAGGTGGCCCGGTCGGTGTAGTCCACGATCCGCGTCATGGTGTCGGCGCCGATCACCATGACCCGGCGGTGCGTCCCTGCGATCACCAGATGCGCCGCGGTGGTCAGGCCATACAGGAAGCTGGAACAGGCCGCCATCAGGTCGAAGCCCCAGGTCCCCTTGGCGCCCAGCCGGTGTTGCACCAGGCAGGCGGTGGACGGGAAAAGCATGTCGGGGGTCACCGTGCACACCAGGATGGCATCCAGCTCGGAGGCTGCCAAACCACGTTGCGCCAGCGCCGCCTGCGCGGCCTCCACGGCCAGGTCGGAGGTGGCTACCTCGGGCTCGGCGATATGACGCTCGACGATTCCGGTGCGTGCCACGATCCACTCGTGGGTGGTCTCCACCATCCGCTCCAGGTCCGCGTTGGTCAGCAGCCGCGGCGGCACGTAGCAGCCCAGAGCGCTAATGATTGGCTTTGGCACGCTTCCTCCAGTCTCCCGCTCGATACCGAAACCATCCCATCCTGCTATGTTAAAGTCCAAGGAGCATGCAAGTCGAGCGCGCTCCGGCCCCCCGAGCGGTCCAGCGAATCGGCGCCCAGGTCTTCCTGCGGTTGCGACCCCGCACACCCCTGCCCCCGATCACAGTCCAGTTCTGCCGGTTCGCCAACCCGGACAGTTACGCACGCCTCATTGACGGACGCCTGGAACTTCGCCTCTCCGACCTGCTCGAGGGCGCCCCGCCCGCAGTTCTGGAAGCGTTGCTGTTTGTGCTGCTGGGCAAGCTGTTCCGCAAGCCCGTCCCCGCGCTGTACGCCCGCCGCTACCGCGCCTTCCTGAACCGCCGCGAAGTTCGCCGCAGCGCCAACCTGCTGCGCCAGGCCAGAGGCCGCAAGTTCATCTCCGGGTCCCGCGGCGCGCACTACGACCTGGAAGAGGTCTTTGAAGAGCTCAACGTCCGGTTTTTCCAGGGCCTGCTGGCACGCCCCCGCCTGGGCTGGAGCCGCCGAGCCTCACGCACCACGCTGGGCCATTACGATCCCGCCCATAACGCCATCATTATCAGCAAGTTGCTGGACCGCCCCGGGGTGCCACGCCTGGCCCTCGACTACGTCCTCTATCACGAGATGCTCCACCTGCGTTTCCCCGTCCGGCACCACGGCGCCTTCCGCCGCGCGCACCCACGGGAGCTGCGGCACGCCGAACGGGCGTTTCCGGATCGCAGGAAAGCCAGGGAACTCCTCAAGACACTCTGAGGGCGCCCGGCCCCCGCGCCAGGCATCCCTCCCCCAGTCGAGCAGCCGGCCCCGCGGCCCCCCTGTTAGGCCGCAGACACTGGCACGGCGACCGCTGCAAGCTGCCGGAACTGGTTCCCCATCGCCTCCAGGGCCTTCACCAGCCCGCTGACATCCACGGTGCCGATCCCCAGGGGCTGCAGCACCAGGCGGCAATGCACCGCCAGCATGGCGTAGCGGAAAACGGCCTTCTGCTTGAACAGAACCAACGCTAGGTCCGGGCGGTCCTGCGGCGAGTGCAGCAACAGGAAGCGCGCCGCCGTGTGCAGCCGGTGGAAGTCCTGCCCCAGGCAGCGCAGGTAGTGACGGAAGATCCGGCGGCGTTCCACCTTGAGTTTCCTCGAGAGCCCCGGCGAATAGCCTGGCAGCACGGCCAGGAACCGATAGTCCTCGTCGGAGAACAACCTCTCCACGGGACGGTACTTCTCGATAGAGAAATGATTGCACCACTCCAGGCTGGGCTGCGGGTCCCGGTCCGGCGATATCAGGCGCCGGAACAGGCAGATGAACAGCACCGCCACCCCTGCCGTCAGGACGGCAGCCCCAACAAGGACGTAGTTCATTGAGTCAGCTCCTCCCTGAGGCTCTCCTCGGGACGATCAATCACAACTTTTCGCGAACGCACTCGATTCGCCACCACTGCCTCCAACGCCCCGGCCACCCCTACTCTGTCCTCCGTGCCGTCCGCAGCAGAGTCGCGTTGATCGCGGCCAACTGCTCCATCAGCCGCTGCTGCTGCTCGGGGCGCCAATGATGCCGCAAAACAACCTTCTTTGCCTCCCCGGCCTGGGTCATCAACGTCGCCCAGGCCATCACACAACCCAACTCGATCGCCGGCAGGGCCAGGTTGACACCGGTGCTGATCTGGTCACCGGCCACGTTCCGCACCAGCAGCGCCATGGTGTTGCTCAAGAAATAGACTGCGCACACCATGCTCTGTACTATAACATTTCGGCTCAATGGCACCGGGTACCAAGTCAAAAATGCCGTAATCACCAGTAGGAAAATCGCTAGGCTCGTCATAAGGCCCCGCTGGATCACCGTGAAGAACAGGACGACCGGAAAGCGCTCGCCAGGGTTGCTCAGATCCAGCCTGAGGCTCATGCCCGACACGGCAATGGATGTGACCAGCCCCGCGGTCAGCAGCCACCGGCTGAGGCTGGCAATCCCCGGGAAGTGCCGCAGAACCAACGTGTACAGTTCGAGCACGATCAGGATCAGAGCCAGCCAGCCCAACGGAGCGCTGGAGAAATAGAACCAGCCGTAGAGGGTTCGCCGGTTGGCAGGTATCGCGTACAGCACCAACCCGCGGATCAAACGGTATAGCAAGTAGCTGAAGAAGAAGGGATAAACCTTGTACAGGCCGCTACGCCAGAGCTTGCCCGCCAGCCCGGCGCACCCCACCAGCACCCCGCCCCACAGCAAGCGTTGTGCCGCGTCCAAGACCGACGCCGAAGCGAACAGGGCCGCCCTCCGCCCCGATTGTATCACCAACGGGCGGCGTGCGGTCCATCCTTTTTGTGCAGAATGCGAAAATTCCCCGGAGGTCTCTACCGGCTGTCAGGGCAAGGCCAGCAGGTCGGAATCGGGTCCTCGATCACCACACTGGCCACACCGAAGGCCTGCGCCAGCATCAGCATCGCGAACAGAATTCTCAACAACATAAGCGATTCTCCTTAAGTGGCCCCGAGGGCCGAGGCTTACTACATGAATAGAGTAACGCATGCCACCTGGCTCGACAGTTCCAGCGCGGAAATGTTCCGAATTCAGAACAACTCCCCAAAACGCCCCGGCCGGCGGCCGTACTTCCCCGGGGCCACTTCGTGTAGAATGTGGTGGACAGGCTGGTTTCGGGCGATGCACCCACCGAGACAGAAGGCCGTTCTCCCAAAAGGCCCTGCCGAGGACTTGTGGAGGAACACGCTGGCTCAGATCCCCAGCTTGTTCGGGCGTCTGGTGTATCTGAGCTCGCTGCGTGACGCCAATACGGGCATCTACCAGCACTTTGGCCTGACCCAGGTTTTCGGAAAGAAGGCGGCCGAGGAGGCCTTACGCAACAGCCATCAGCAGGCTTTTGCCCAGTGGCTGTGCTTCACACTGGAGCAGCAGAAGGCCGACCTGGACATGTACTTGGCGGGGTTGGAGGGCGACCGCCGCACGATCGTCGAGACCTGGATCCGTCTGGCCCCCTACCGCAACGCCGTTCCCGCGACCGCCCGCGAGGTCGAGCGGCAGCTCTATCTGGCGGACCTGGAGACCATCCTCGAGCTGCTCAGGAACGAGTGCGGCGCCGCTTGCCCTGATCCAGACGCATAGCCAGCCCCGCCACCTGCCCGATCACGTCGACCTCGTCGGGATACACGTAGATCTCGGGGGCGCACAGCGAAGCCGGGTGCGGCTGCAACACCAGGCGGTTCTCGGTCAGGTTGCACCAGCAGCAGGAGTAACCGCTGCGGTGTTCGAGGAAGTAGATGGGCCGCTCGAACTCGTGAGACCAGCCCGTCGAGACCACCTTGCGGCGAGTCTCGTCGATCAGCACGAAGGACCCTGGTTGCAGCAGGGGGTACATGGTCCAGTCTTCCGTGCCGATGAACCCGTAGCGGTGATTCTTCAGGTCCAGCCCGTTCAGCAGCACCAGGGGCAGGCGCCCCCACTTCTGGATCATGCGGCTCAAGTACGTGGTGCGACGCACGTCCAGGCCGGGGTCCAGCGACAGCGGCAGCAGCACCTCGCCGTGATCGCCGGCGACGAAGCCCACCGGATGAGTCCGCTCGACGCTCACCGCCAGGGCGTCGGCCGGCAGCGCGGCCAGATCCACCCCGTACCATTCCAGCACTTCATGGAAATCCAGCCGGTAGATGGCGCACAGCGAATACAACCGGTAGATGGTGGGCACCGTGCCCTTATTCTCGATGTCGGCCAGGCGGCTCAGGGCGATGACGAATTCGTCGTTCTTGTGCTGCTCGGCGATGCGCAGGCTGGCCTCTTCGACCTCCCGATACCTGAGGTTCAACCGCTCGCGCGCGCGTTTCAACCTTTGCCCAGCATCTTCCGTGGTGCCAACCGCTCTGGCCGGCGACAAGTAGCCCGTGATGGGATCAACACCGCGCGCCACGGCAGTACAATGGCTTTCTGGCTTCAATTGTAACGGCGTCGCTGGGGAAGGGCAAGCCCGAGCCGCGGCGCTTGTTCTGAATTCAGAACAGAGCTGCGCCAGTACTGGG
>CAZIRH010000086.1:0-13239 GCA_964541065.1 uncultured Solibacteraceae bacterium | reverse complement strand
AAGCGGGCGCTGTGAGGCTTGAGGACGGCGCAATGACGATCACGCGTTGCCCCACATGCGGTAGCCGGAGAATCCGCCAGGTGCGGCGGGATTTGACCGGTGAGTTCGAGGGCCGGCCCTACACGGTTCCCGGCCTGGAGTTCTTCGAGTGCCCGGCGTGCGGCGAGAAGGTCTTCGACAAGGAGGCGATGCGAAGAATCGAAGCCTGTTCGCCAGCGTTTGCCAAACCCGCGGACGTGGTTTCCGCCTGAGTGTTGGATGGCGCCGCGGGCGGTCCCATGAACCGTGTGACGCTGCGCTTCTACGCCGAGCTGAATGATTTTCTGCCTGCCGGGAGACGCTACCGGAGCTTCCGCTGCCAGTTCCTGCTCAGCGGCTCGGTCAAGGACCTGATCGAGGCGGCGGGCGTGCCGCACACGGAAGTGGACCTGATCCTGGCCAACGGCGAATCGGTGGACTTCTCCTACCAGGTGCGGGATGGCGACCGCATCAGCGTCTACCCGGTGTTCGAGTCGATCGACATCACGCCCGTGCTGCGGGTCCGCCCCCACCCGCTGCGGCACACCCGCTTCGTGCTGGACGCCCACCTGGGCCGGCTGGCCGGCTACTTGCGCATGCTGGGTTTCGACACGCTCTACCGCAGCGACTACCGGGATGAGGAACTGGTGCGCATCTCCAGCCAGCAGGGGCGCATCCTGCTGACCCGGGACCGCAACCTGCTCAAGCATGGCGCCATCCAGCACGGTTACTCGGTGCGCGAAACCAACCCTCGGGGCCAGGCGCGCGAGGTCCTCGAACGCTTCGACCTGGCCCGCGCCGCGACCCCGTTCACGCGCTGCCTGCGCTGCAACGAGTTGCTCGCCGCGGTCTCGAAGGAGTCCGTCCGGGAGCGGCTGCTCCCCGCCACGCGCGAGCGTTACGAGGAGTTCCGGCGGTGCCCCGCCTGCGACCGCGTCTACTGGGCGGGCAGCCACTACCAGCGTATGCAGCGGCTGGTGGAGGAGCTGCTGGTTGCCTGACCGGGCCGACTGCGCAGGCGCGCCCCTGGCGCCACGGAAGCCGGCCATTCCGAGCCAGCCCGCGTGCGGATGGCTTCCGCGCTCCACTTGCTCTTGGACAGGCCAGACTCCCTGACCGCGGCATTGACGAGCGCGTCGGCCTCGGCGTCAAGCTAGTGTACTGTCTCGCAAATAGGTTGACAATCGGAACCGTGGCAGCCGACAGGCTGAAGGCCTGTCCCACGCGGCAGCATTGTCCAGGTATTTGCGAGACAGCACACTAGATGGTGATCTGGGCCACAGTGTATACTTGGGCTCGTTGAACGGCTGGAATCGAAGGCCCAGTCAGAGCACGCACATGCGACTCCCAACGCGCCCGGATGGGAGCGCCAGAGGACTGAGCCGAACCTGGCGCTGCATCGCCCTCGCTACTGTGCTATTCGCCTCCAGCCTCTGGGCTCAGAATGCGCGCCCGCCGGAAAACACACGCCTGAGCCTTGAGGACGTACTGGCGCGCATGGCGGCGCAGGATGAGGTAAGGGTCGCCGCCTTGAAACACTACTCGTCGGCGCGCCGTTATACGCTTCGGAACAAAAGGTTTGGGACCTCTGCCCAGGTGGACGTGCAGATGCACTATCAACACCCCGGGACCAAGGCATTCCAGGTGATTTCGGAGAAGGGTTCATGGATCATCAGGGACAGAGTTCTCAAGAGAATGATCAAGGCTGAGCTCGAGGCCGCTCGACCGGAGGTTCAGGCCAGCACGCAGATCACCGCCAGGAACTACACGTTCCAGCTTCTGGCCACCGAACTGCGCGGAGAGCGCCGCTGCCATGTCCTCGAGGCGGTTCCCAGAGTCCCCAACAGGTTTCTGTTCCGGGGCCGCATTTGGGTGGACTCGGAAGACTTTGCGATTGCGCGGATCGAAGGCACGCCGGCGCTGAACCCGTCGTTTTGGATAAGAAGGACCTCGTTCGTTCACGAGTACCAGAAGTTCGGCTCGTTCTGGTTGCCCGTCGCCAATCGATCCACCACGGACGCCCGGCTGTTCGGTCGCACTGAAGTCGGCGTTGAGTATTCCCTTTATCGGATTAACGAGGCGGATCTTGAAAAGAAAGGTGCCAGCGGGCAGAAGACAGTGACTCTGGACGGCGTGGGATCTCCCAGAGACGACTGGCGCGCCCAACCCTCCAATGGAAAGAACGACGGTCAGCGCTGACCCCGGCCACCCGGGGCTGGCCGGGCGCCACGGTCTCGCGGATTGCCAGACGCGGGCCACGGTGTTGCGCCTGCTCCGTCCGAGCGAGTGGCTGCTGGCGGTCTACTTCTCCTACGTGGCACTGCGGGGGGTGATCGCAGGTGCGCCGCCGGACGCTTCGAGACTGTGGTGCGGTCTGACGCTGGCGGGATGGATCTTGCTGTTGCTGCTGGCCCGCGCGGAGTCCCGCTCCGGAGCCCGGTTCTGGAGCATCGTGCGCGACTGGCTGCCGGCGCCCCTGCTTCTGGTGGCCTACTGGGCGGTGGATTGGCCGCCGACGTTTTCCTACGACTATCAGCTCGAGCGGGCCTGGCTTCATCTCGACAAGATGCTGCTCAACGACTGGGGTGGCAAAGCCGCCATCGAGTATTTCGGATGGACGGTGCCGTTCTTCGTGGAGCTCTGTTATTCCCTGCTGTACGCGATACCGCCCGTCTCGATCGGCATTCTGTATCTGTGCCGGAGGAGGAACCGGGTGGACAGGTTTCTGTTCACCTTATTGCTGGGAGCGTTGACTACCTACGCGCTGTTGCCGCTCTTCCCCTCCCGGTCTCCGCGAATCGCGTTCCCGGGAGAGGATCTGCCCAGCTTCACCACGCCGTTCCGTCAACTGAATTTGTGGGTGCTCGACCATTGCGATATTAAGGCCAGCGTGTTTCCCAGCGGCCATGTTACTGTTGGATTCTCCGCAGCGCTCGCCATGCTGCTGGCCCTGCCGGAGAGGAAGGCGGCCGGCGGCACGATTGCCATGGTGGCGCTCGCTGTGGCGGTGGTGACTGTGTACGGCAGATACCACTACGCGGTGGACGGGCTGGCGGCAGCGGCAGTGAGCCTTCTGATGGGCGCCGCCAGCGCGGTGGTGTACCCGCTTTTGCGGCGCCAGACGCCCGGCAGGGGACGTTCATGAAGCGCACTCACGTGCATCTGTTGTGGCGAGACCGCACGGCCTGCCGGGGTTTCCGAACCGGTGTCTCCCTGCACAGCCACACCATGCACTCCCGGGAAAGCCTGAGCGCCATTCCGGTCTACGCCCGTCATGTTCCCTTGCTGGCCTGGGAGATGAACAGGCTGGCACGGGGCTATCAGGCCAAGCACGGCAGGCCTCTCGACTACTCCCGCGCGCACTGGACGCCGCCGCTGCCCGAACGCGAGGCCCACGAACTGGAAAGACGCCACATCGAGGAGCACCTGGGGCTGGCGGCGCTGGTATCGCTCAGCGATCACGACAACATCGAAGCGGGCTGCGGGCTCCGGCAGTCGGGGACAGCTCCGGCGGCGCCCATCTCTGTGGAGTGGACCGTCCCGGTGGAAGGCGCGTGTTTCCACGTGGGGGTGCACAACCTGCCTCCGCAGCATGCCCGGTCGATCGTGGCGGAAATGGCGGCATGCACGCACCAGCCATCGGAAGCTAAGCGCAAGGAAATCCTTGACGTGGTGAACCGGCACGAGGACACCCTGGTGGTTCTGAATCACCCCTTGTGGGACCAATCCGGCTGCGGAAGCGAGCATCACCGCGCCACGCTAAGGCAGTTTCTCATCGCGTCGGGTGACTCGATCCACGCCATGGAGCTGAACGGGCTGCGCTCCTGGGCGGAAAACCGGGCCGTCATCGACTGGGCACGCGGCAGTGACTACCCACTCGTCTCCGGAGGCGACCGCCACGCCTGCGAGCCAAACTCGATCGTCAATCTCACCAACGCCGCGACCTTCCCCGAGTTCGTCGGCGAGGTGCGCGCCGGCCACAGCATTGTGGCATTCCATGACCGCTACAAAGAGCCCCGGGGGTTCCGAATCATCAAGGCCCTATCCGACATAATGGGGGAATACCCGGACATCCCCTCTCGCGTCCGCTGGAGTGACCGGGTTTTCTGCGAACGTTACTCCGGCGCCATCACCCCCATTTCGGAGGTCTGGGACGGAGACGTGCCCCGAGTAGTGCGGCTCTTCGACCGTGCGGTGCGCCTGGCCCGGAGCCAGAAGGTCCGCAGCGTTCTCCGCTTGTGCTTTGGAAGCGGCACGGTGTTCGAGCTGGAGACGTCGCAGGCGTCGGAGTAGCCATCCAGGGCGCGTCACCGCTCGATCACCACGACCTCGTACTCCGCCACAGCAGGCACGACGAACCGCAAACGCCCCGCTTGGTCCCTCTCGAAGGCCAGACGGCCCGGGCGCATGAGAGTCCGGACGCTCTGCGCCCCGCCGCCGTCCGCCAGCGCGATGCGCACGTCACGCAAGGGCACGATCTTCTGAATGGGCCGCGTCATCTCGCCGGTGAAATTGATCAGGTGCAGGAGCAGCCGCCGGCCCTGCTGCTGTGAGCGCAGCACGACCTCGAGCGACGCGGGCGCGTTCTCGAAGGCCACCGGCGACGGCGCGAGCTCGCGCACCGCGTTGCGCACCACCCGCAGGAACTCGCCCAGCCGGAAGCTCCAGATGCCGTTCCCCAGATCGCCGCTCGAATACACCGCCTGGCCTTGGCCGAAGGAGTGCACGACCAGCGCGGGATCCTCCGACAGCTCGGGAATGCCGTCGTAGACGCCCTGCAAAGGCGTGGTGAACTGGAGCAGCGTCTGGGCGCCACGCGGCCTGACGCGCAGGTGGTAGACGGGCGCCGGAGTCAGATCCCGCCCCAGGCCCTCGAGCAGCGGACTGCCCGCGCGCGGCTTCATGAAGTCCCAACGCTTCGGACCGATGATGCGTCCGCCGAACGAAACCCCGAACACCTCCGCCAGCGCGAATTCCTTGCGCGGCTGGCCCACGTCGTCGTAGAGCGAGGTCTCGAAGGTGGCCAACAGCCGGCCACCCTGACGGGCGTACTCCTTGAGGCGCTCCGCGGTACGCTCGCTCATGCAGGCGACGTTGGGCAGGAAGATGGCCGCCCAGCGGCGGAGGTCCTCTTTCTCGAGCGTCACGTCGTCGATCACGTCGAACGGCGTCTGCGAGCGGATCAGCGCTTCGGCCAGGCCGGAGAACTCGCCGCCCAGGTTGCCGACCTCGCTGCGTTGCGGCACACGCTCCAGCTCGATCAGTTGGGCGTCCGAGCCGGCGTAGAAGTTGGCCGTGGTGTCCGACCAGACCAGGGCCAGCTTCGCCTCCGAGCGCGTGTCCTGGTAGTAGGTGGCGTTGCGCGCCAGGAACCGGTTCATGTCCGCGATGGCCTGCATCTCCGGCTGCTGGAGCTCCGAAGGCCACATGCCGAACCACACGCTGGCCGCGTTGGCGATCGTCCCGGCATACAGCAGCCGAAGTTCGGCCTCGGGCAGCACCGAGAAGGCCCAGGGCTTGTGCCCGGCGGCGGAGAAGATGACGCGCGGCTTGGTGGGCGACTGCGCCTCGAGCAGGCGGGCCGTCACCCCGGGCTTCCAGATGGGCACGCGCGCCAGATCCCCGCCGATGAACCCGCCTTCGCTGCCCAGCAGGTCCTGCTCGCCGATCAGCACCCGGTTCAGCCGCCCGGTAGCCCAGTTGCCGCCGCGCTCTCCACCGTTCATGTAGAAGGCGATCTCGGGATTGGCCGCCTTGATGACGCGCCGCGAATCGCGCAGGAAGTCGGCCAGGCTCGCGGCCTGAAACTCGAGCAAGTCCCGCGCCCCCCGACCTCGCCGCTCCTTCTTTGACGGGAGCTTGCCCCCATGCGCCTTCTCATACTTGGCCTGGCACCAGCGGCAGTAGCAGGTGTCGGGGAAAAAGATGGGCCCGTCAAAAAAGACGCCGTCGATGGGATAGGCGCACAGGTCGCGCAGGATCTGGAAGACCCACTCGCGCCAGGGGCTGTTGACGCAGAAATCCACGCCCGTGGTGTACACGGTGTTCATGGGGCTCAGGCTCTCGCGGATCTGCAACCAGTCCGGATGCTGCTGGCCGAACTCGCGGGTGTACCAGTGGACGTTGAAGTAGATCATCACGCGCAGGCCGCGCTTCTTGGCCTCGGGCAGGTATTCCCCGAGGTAGTCCCGGTTCTTTCGGCCGGCCACTCTCGAGGTGAAGAAGAAGCCCTGGTCGTCCAGCCCCTTGGCCAGGGTCATCACTTCCAGGTGCTCGGCGTTGTAGAAGTGCGCGGCCTTGAGCGCGGCCCAGTCCGCCGGCGTGCGCTCGGCGATCTGGCCGAAGCTGGTCACCACGTCGGCGATGCGCAGCGGTTCCCGCTCCCACCAGTGGCGGACGGCAGGCTCCCCACCGAGCGCGGCCGCCACGGCCGCAAGGCCAAACGCGCCAAGAAGTCTCGAAGGCATACCTCAAAGTAGTATGATCGTGAGCGTGACGGGCGGGCTGACGCGGCGCGGCTTCGCCGGAACGCTTGTGGCAGCCGCCGGAAGCCCACGCCTGCGCGTGGCCAGCTTCCGCGCCGGCGTCACGCCGGCGCCCGGTGAACCGCTCATCTGGGTAACCGCAGCCACGAGGGTCGCAGATCCGCTCTGGGCCAAGGGCGTCGTTCTGGAGGACGCGCGGGCGCGCTACGTGCTGTGCGCGGTGGACTGGTGCGGGCTGGCCAACTCGACGCACCGGCTCTTCCGCCAGAAGCTGGCGGCTGCGGCGCGCACGGACATCACACAAGTGGCAGTCCAGGCAGTGCACCAGCACACCGCGCCGTACATAGACGGCGATGCGTACGCGCTCCTGGAGAAACTGCCCGCGCCACCGCTGCGCATGAGCGAGCGATTCCTCGAAGAAGTGACGGACCGGCTGGCCGAAGCGGCCCGGCAGGCCCTGGCGCGCCTGGAGCCCTTCGACCGCATCGGCACGGGTCAGGCTCGGGTCGAGCAGGTGGCCTCGGCTCGCCGCGTCTTCACCGGAGGCAAGCTCATCGTCCGATACAGCGGAAGCGGCAAAGACCCCGCCATGGCCGCTCTGCCCGAGGGCCCCATCGACCCGATGCTGAGAACGGTGACGCTCGCCCGGGGCTGGCAGCCGCTGGTGCGCCTGCACTACTATGCGAGCCACCCGCAGACCTTCTGCTGCGACGGCGTCGTTTCGGGCGACTTCGTCAGCGCGGCGCGGGAGGAGGTTGAACGGCAGGAGGGCCTTCCCCAGGTCTACTTCACCGGCTGCGCGGGCGACGTCACGGTGGGCAAGTACAACGACGGGTCGCCGGAAGCGCGCCAGGCGCTGGCCCGCCGACTCCGCCAAGGGCTCGTGGCGGCGATTGCCGCCACCCGCCTGGCGCCCGTGGGCAGGATGCGCTGGCGTACCGTCGAGTTGGTGCTGCCACCGAAGCCGCGCGCGACGCCCACGGCCGCGCAATCCGGGCAGGACCACTACCGGGAGGCCACCGCCGCCGCCTTCGCCCAGCGCCGCTTCCCCCTGGAGGCCAGCGCGCTAGAATTGGGTCAGGTGTCGGTCCTGCACTTGCCCGGCGAGCCAATGCTGGAGTTCCAAAAGCACGCCCAAGGCCTGCGCCCGGACCGCTTCGTGGCGGTAGCGGGCTACGGCGACATCAGTCCCGGCTATCTTTGTACGGACCGCGCCTTCGAGGAAGGGGGCTATGAGCCTAGCGCCGCTCACGCGGGCCCGGGGACCGAGGCGCGGGTGAAGAAGGCCCTCGGGAAGCTGCTGGGCAGGTAGTGTTTTGGGAGGAGGTATCGAGAGATGTCTCATCAAGCTGGCAACGGAAGTCGAGAAACCCGGCGCGCGTTCGTCCTGGCGGGTGCGGCGGCGGGCGCCGCCTCAGGCGCCAGGCTGCGCGAGACGCTGGCGCTCAACGGAGGCCCCAAGGCCGTTACCTTTCCCGCCCAGCAGGCGACCGCCCTCACTCGCTGGCCGCGCTACGGCCCGGCGGACAAGCAAGCGCTGCATGCCCTCATCGACAGCGGGAAGTTCTACGAGGAGCTGCCGCTGTTCGAGAAGGAGTGGCAGGAGTACACCCGTTCGCCCTTCGTCAAGGCGCACATGAACGGTTCGAGCGCGCTGACCAGCATGTACTTCGCGCTGGATCTCGAGCCGGGCAGCGAGATCATGGTGCCTTCCTACACCTTCTACATGACCTGCCTGGCCATGCGGTTCTTCGGCTGCGTGCCCATCTTCATCGACATCGACCCGCGCACCGCCTGCTTCGACCTGGAGGACGCCAAGCGCAAGCTCACCCGGCGGACGCGCGCCCTCTGCGTGATGCACTCCTGGGGCATGCCCTGCGAGATGGACCGCATCGCCGAGTGGGCCCGCGAGAAGGGCCTCATCCTGCTCGAAGACGCCGCGCACGCGCACGGCGCCGAGATGCAGGGCCGCAAGCTGGGCGCCTGGGGCGTGATGGGCATCTTCAGCTTCCAGACCTCGAAGGTGCTGCCCTCGGTGGAGGGCGGCATGGGAATGTACCAGACCCGCGAGTACTTCGAGCGCGCGGCGGCCTTTGGCGAGTACCTGGACCCGGCCAAGTTCCCCAAGGACAGCCCGGTGCGCGCGTACGAAGGCACGGGCTTCGGCCAGAAGTACCGCATGCACCCGTTCGCTGCGGCCGTGGCGCGGCAGCAGCTCAAGGGCCTGGACGAGCGCAACGCGGTGGTGGCGGCCAATGTGCGCCGGCTGAATGACCAGCTTCTCGAACTGCCCGGCGTGAGCGAGCCGCGCCTCCGCCCGGACCAGAAGCGCGTCTACTACTACGCCAGCATGCTGATGGTGGATTTCCCCAGGCTGGGCTTCTCGCGCGACGCCCTCATGAAAGCGCTGCGCGCCGAGGGCGTGCGGGTCACCATGTGGGACTACCCGGAGCAGCACAGGCTGAAGATCTACTCCGAGGCCAAGTGGTGGCACCACCCGCCAGCGATCCCGGCTTCCATGCCCGGCACCGAGCAGGTCAACAAGAGCCACATCTTCCTGCCGTGCTTCTACGGTGAAGCGCCCGAGCTCATCGAGCAGTATGTGAAGGCGTTTCGCAAGGTGTGGGCGCACCGGGAGGAGCTGGCCAAGGTGTAGCGGCATGCGACTCAGGTACTGGCTCGCGCCCCTGGCGGGCGTGCTGCTGTATTGTGGCTGGGCCTCTTCTCCTCCGCCCCAGCCCCGCCCCGGGAAGCTGGTTGCCCGCGCCTACAACTCCGGCTTCCCCCAGGCGCACGACACCTACAACGGCATGGGCACGGCCAGCGACGGCAAGATCTACTACGTGCTCAGCTCCGAGCTGCACGACGTAGCTGCCCAAATGTACTCCTTCGACCCGGCCAGCGGGCAGATCAGGCACGTGGGCGATCTGACCGAGGCCTGCGGCGAGAAGGGACAGCAGGTCATCTCGCAGGGCAAGAGCCACGTGAACTTCGTCGAGGCGAACGGAAAGCTCTACTTCGCCACGCATGTCGGCTACTACAGCATCATCGACGGCAAGGAGCGGATGGGCATTCCCCCGCCGGGCTTCAAGCCCTACCAGGGCGGCCACCTGCTGGCCTACGACCTGAAGACGGGCCGGTTCGAGGACTTCGGTGTGGCGCCCAACCGCGAGGGCATCATCACCATGAACATGGACCCGGCGCGCGGGCGGATCTACGGGCTGACCTGGCCTACCGGGTACTTCTTCCGCTACGATTTGGCGCGGCGCGAGCTGAGGAATCTGGGGCCGTTCTTCGAGCAGGGAGAATACGGCCAGGGACCGACCTACCGCACCATCTGCCGCTCGCTCGCCGTGGATCGCGAGGAGGGCTCAGCGTACTTCACCACGGGCGAGGGCGCCATCCATCGCTACCGCTATGACCGCGACGCGGTGGAGACGGTGGCCGGCGACGATCTCAGGAAGGACTACTTCGGCCTCTACGACATCACCTCCGCCGGCCACATGGCTTACAACTGGCGGCAGGTGGTCTGGCGGGCGGAGGACAAGGCCATCTACGGCGTGCACGGCAACTCCGGGTACCTGTTCCGCTTCGATCCCCGCGCGGAGCGGGTCGAGGTGCTGGAGCGGATCACGTCGCTGCCCTCGCGGCGCAGCGGCATGTTCGACCAGTTCAGCTACGGCTACCTGGGCTTCGCGCTGGGCCCGGACGGGCGCACGCTCTACTACCTCACGGGCGGGCCTGTCTACGAGCAAGGGAGGCGGGTCGCCGGCAAGGCCAGCACCGCCAAGGGCGAATCCAAAGGCCGGGAGAATTTGCACCTGATCACCTACAGCATTCCCACCGGCAAGTACACGGATCACGGGCCGATCTTCTTCTCCAACGGCGACCGCCCGGCCTACGTGAACTCCATCGCGGTGGGCAGGGATGGCACGATGTACGCGCTATCCCGCGTCACCGAGGGCGGCCGCACCCGCGCCGACCTGATCAGCGTCCCGCCGGTGCTGCGGTGAGGCCGGCAGAAGGAGGGACTGACGACGGTGTCCCCCGCGGGCGCCGCAGCCTCTCCCCGTCTTCCTACTTCTTCGGATGACCCACCGTATGCGCCAGGACGATTCGCTGGTCCGGTCGCAGCTTCAGGGCCTTGGCCAGAGCTTCCCGGTCCACCATGCCGCGCACCACGGTGGCCAGCCCCTCCGAGGCGCAGAACAGGTAGACGTTCTGGGCGATGAAGCCCGTGTCGGCGGAGGAGTAGATGAGCTTGTTCTCGTCGGTGGCCTTGCTCATCTTCGCGTAGTCCGCCACGTAGACGAGATTGACCGCCGCCACGCTGACGAACGGCTGCTTGCCGGTCTGGCCGCGCAGGTCCTCCTTGGCCACCACTTGCAGGCTGTGGCTCTTGGCGTCGTAGAGGAAGACGCCGTCGGCCGTGGTCACGTAGATGTCGATCTCCTGGCGGTTGGACGCCGTTGGAGCGGTGCGCAAGCCCTTCTCCGGGCGGTTGATTCCGAAGGCCGCCCACAGCAGGTTAGAGAGCGCCTGGGGGGACAGCTTCTCGGGGGTGAACTCGCGCCCCGACTGGCGCGCCTTGAGCGCCTGCATCAGGGGCATGCCGCCTTCCATCTGCGGCTTGGGAAGCGGAACGGGTTCCTGCGCCGGGCAGAGCAGCGCCGCCAGCAGCAGAACCGGCAACAAGAGGCGAGACGAGACTGAAGTAGGCATCATGGTCCTCCCGGCCAATTGTACACCCTGCGGCAGGATGCGCTGTAATGAGACGGGAACCGGCATGTCCAACTCGATTCTCTCTGCGACCCTCTGCGCGCTTTCGGTGAGCTCCCTGGCCGCCCCAGTGGCCGTGGTGGTGAGCACGCCCATGCCCCCGCCGGCCTGGGCGCTGCTGGAGCGCGAGCTGCTGCGCTTCAACTCCCTGGCCTGCGAACGCTTTGCCGGGAAGTACCTCGATGAACGCGGCTACCTGCTGCATACCCCGCGCTGGGGCACCCTGGATGGTCCTGATGATGCGATAGAAACCTTCTTCAACTGGACGCTGCTGCACGCGCTGGGCGGCTCGGAGGCCGTTCTCCAGCTCTACAAGAAGGCGCAGGAAGGCCACTGGAAGCAGTACGGCGAGCTGCGCACGAAGCTGACCGAGCTGGCCGCCAAGGGCGCCTATTACAAGGAATTCATCACCCAGTCGGACTGGTTCCACACCGGCGAGGGCATGCGCGCCTTCATGTTCCTGGGGCTGTCGGAGCCCAACAGCGAGCTGTACCGGGAGCGCATGAAGCGCTTCGCCGGGCTGTACATGAACGAGGACCCCGCGGCGCCCAACTACGATCCCAAGGCCAAGGTGATCCGCAGCATCTGGAACGGCAGCAAAGGGCCGATGATGCGCAAGGCCACGGTCTACGACTGGGTCGGCGATCCCGTCCCGGGGCGCTTCCACCTGCTGCACAACCCGGCGGGGCGCTCGAAGCTGCTGGACATGAAGACCTACTACCCCAAGATGCTGGCGCACTGCACGGAGTACCTCGACAGTGTGGGCGACAACTTCCTCAACCTGGCCGCCACCAACCTGGGGCTGAACGCTTACGCGCTCACGGGTGAGGCCAGGTACCGCCAGTGGGTGATCGAATACGTCAACGCCTGGAAAGAGCGGGCGGAGGCCTGCGGCGGCAACATCCCCAGCAATGTGGGTCTGGACGGCAAGCCCGGCGGCGAGCACAACGGCCAGTGGTGGAAGGGCACCTACGGCTGGAACTTCACCATCTTCGACGGCGAGCTCGAGAGGGTCGCCCACCGCAACTACTTCACCGCGGGCTCCTGGCCCGGCTTCTCGAACGCGCTGCTGCTGACCGGCGATCAGGCCTATGTAGGCGTCCTGCGCCGCCAACTGGACAACATCTACGCACAGAAGAAGGTGGTTGACGGCCGGGTGCTGCTGCCGCAAATGTACGGCGACCCGCGGGGCTACCAGCACAACGGCCCGCCCGAGTGGTACCACTTCACGGAGAATCTCCTCACCGACCGCCTGACGGAGATCTACCTGTGGTCCATGGATCGCAGGGACCTGGAGCGGGTCCCCAACACCGGGTGGATCGGGTTTTTGGAGGGCCAGGCACCGGACTACCCGGTGCGGGCGCTCGAAGCCGATTTCGGGCTGGTGCGGCGGAAGATGGAACAGATTCGCGCGGACGCGACCGCGCCGGAAACGCGCCTGGCCGACTACCTGCTGGACTTCAACCCGGCGGCCACCAACGCGCTCGTCAACCTGATGCTGGGCGGCTACTTCGCGAGCGGGCGCATCTGGACCCTGCACAGCCGGTTTCGCTACTTCGACCCGGTCGCCCGTCGGGCGGGCCCGCCGCCGGACGTGGCCGCGCTGGTCGAGAAGCTCGCCGCGGATGCGGCTACGCTCACGCTGGTCAACGTCAATCCGGTCGAGCCGCGCACCGTGATCGTGCAGGCCGGCGCCTACGGCGAACATCAGTTCGACGCGGTGACCGTGAACGGCAAAACCACGCCCGTAGGCGCGCCGCTGCTCACGGTGCGGCTGGAGGCCGGAGCCGGCGCGCGCCTCGACTTCCGCATGACGCGCTACCGGTACCTTCCCACCCTGGCGCACCCCTGGGACCGGGGCTGGTGGGGGAAGAAGTGAGAGTAGCGCACCCGTCCCGCTGACTAGTATTACTCCGTTACGTGTGTTAAGGTGGCCGTTGACGAGACTGGGGCGCGC
>CAZIRH010000085.1:0-13284 GCA_964541065.1 uncultured Solibacteraceae bacterium | reverse complement strand
GACGAGGCGGAGGAGGCCTGCCGCGAGGCGTTGCGCCTCAAGCCGCACCTTCCCGAGCCGTACTGCAATCTCGGGGCGGTCCTGTTGAAGAAGGAGCGCATCGAGGAAGCCCGGGAGTGCTGCGAGGAAGCGGTACGGCGCAAGCCGGACTCGGCCGAGGCGCTCAACAACCTCGGCAACGTGCTGCGCACGCAGAACCACTTGGAGGAGGCGCGGGCCTGCTTCGAGCGTGCGCTGGCCGCCGCGCCGGACTACTTCGAGGCCTGGCTGAACCTGGGTGCCGTGCTCAAGGAACTCGGCCTGACCGAAGAGGCCAGCGCCGCCTGCCGCGAGACCCTGCGACGGCGGCCGGATTCGGCCGAGGCGCACAACAACCTCGGTAACGTGCTCAAAGAACAGGGCCGGCTGGAAGAGGCGCAGGCCAGTTTCCGCGAGGCCATTCGCTGCCAGCCGGATCTGCCCGAACCCTATACGAACTTGGGCGGCACATTCAAGGATCAGGGCCGGCTGGAAGAGGCGCTCAGCATGTGCCGCAAGGCCATGGAGTTGGATCCGAAGAACGACAGTCCCTTCTCCAACTTTTTCTTCTACCTGCACTACGACAACCTGTGCGAGCCCGAGACCATGTTCGAGGAACACCGGCACTGGGGCGAGCGGCACCGCGACCTCACTGC
Source organism: uncultured Solibacteraceae bacterium (assembly GCA_964541065.1). Lineage (GTDB taxonomy): Bacteria > Acidobacteriota > Terriglobia > Bryobacterales > Bryobacteraceae > VFZS01. The sequence goes on along the minus strand of CAZIRH010000085.1, from coordinate 12,610 downwards.
GTCCGCCGCACCCCACCTCAACACTCGCACCGCCGACCGCCGGCTGCGGGTCGGCTACATCTCAGGCGATTTCCGGCGCCATTCGGTGGCCTTCTTTGTCGAGCCGCTGGTGGCGGCGCACAACCGGCAGGAGGTGGAGGTCACCTGCTACTCGAACGTAATCCGCCCGGATGCCGTCACCGAGCGGTTCCGCGGGATGGCGGACCACTGGCGCGAGATCCGCGGGCTCCCCGATCAGCAGGTGGCGGAATTGATCCGTCGAGACGGGATCGACATCCTGGTGGACTTGGCCGGGCACACCGGCGGGAGCCGCCTGATGGTGTTCGCGCGCAAGCCGGCGCCGGTGCAGGTCACCTGGTGCGGCTACGCCGCCACGACCGGCCTGGCGGCCATCGACTACCGCCTCACGGACGCGCTGGCCGATCCGATCGGCCAAACCGAGCACCTGCACACGGAAGAGCTCGTCCGGCTGCCCGTGCCATTCACCTGCTACCGAGCCCCGGACGACGCTCCGGAGGTCTCGGCACTGCCGGCGCTGGCCAACGGGGCGATCACCTTCGGCTGCTTCAATTTCCTGGCCAAGGTGACGCCGCGGATGATCGCGGCCTGGTCGGCGTTGCTCGGGAAGGCGCCCGGCGCGAGGCTGGTGCTGAAGTCCACTCCGCTGGCGGACGAATCCACGCGCCGCCTGGTCTGGGGGCGCTTTGACGCGCACGGAATCGACGCGGCCCGGGTCGAACTCATCGGCCCGGTGGGTCACCGGGAGCATCTGGAGGCTTATCATCGCATCGACATCGCCCTGGACACGTTCCCCTATCACGGCACCACCACCACCTGCGAGGCGTTGTGGATGGGGGTGCCGGTGGTGGTGCTGGCCGGGGAGACCCACGCTTCCCGCGTGGGAGTCAGCCTGATGACCAGCGTCGGGCTGGAGGACTGGGTGGCCTCCTCCTTCGAGGACTACGTGGAGCGGGCAGCCGGGATGGCGCGCCAGCCCGAGCGGCTGGCCGGACTTCGGGCCGGACTCCGTAGCCGGGTGGCGAGTTCGCCGCTGACCGACGCGGCAGCTTTCTCGTCGCACGTGGAAGAAGCCTACCGCCGCATGTGGCGGCGCTGGTGCGGAGGAAGTCCAAGTTGACAACGGCCGAGGACCTGAAGAAGCGCGTAACGGAATTCCCGTATTGGTATCACCGCATCGAGCTGCCGGACGGCGTGGTGACGCCGGGCTGGGCGCCCCTCAACCGGGATATGTACCGCATTCCCGCGGATCTCACCGGCAAGTCGGTCCTCGACGTGGGCGCCTGGGACGGCTACTGGACGTTCGAGGCGCTTCGCCGCGGCGCGCGGCGGGTGCTGGCGATCGACGACTTCTCCGACTTCATCGGCGCGCTCCACGAGAGCGACCGCCACGCCTGGGCCACGTTCGATTTCTGCCGCGAGGCGCTGGGCCACGGCCAGGATCGCTGCCAGCGCCAGGCGATGTCCGTCTACGATGTCAGCGCGGAGCGCATCGGCCACTTCGATGTGGTGTTCTTCTTTGGCACGCTCTATCACCTTCGCCATCCCCTGCTGGCGCTGGAGCTGCTGAGCGCCGTGTGCGACTCGGAGATCTACGTCGAATCGGCCATCCTGGACGACTACAGCCCGTACCGCGGCGGACTGGGTCAGGGATACTCGGGCGGGCAGATGATCGCGGAGTTCTACCCGGACAACCAGTACGGCAGCAATCACTCGAACTGGTGGGTTCCCACGCTGCACTGCCTGGCGCACATGGTCCGTGCCGCCGGATTCGACCAGGTGGACGCCTGGAAGCTGACGGACAAGCCTACCCACGTGTCGCATTGCCGCGGCTTCGCGCGCGGCGCCGTCGCGGCCGATCGGAGAAGAACGTGAGCAGGCGACTTCACATTGGAGGGAAGATCCAGCACCCGGAGTGGGAAATCATGGACGCGCTGGCGGGCACGCATGTAGACCATGTAGGGAATGCCAACGATCTGTCGCGCTTTGCGGACGGCACATTTGCAGCCTTGTACGCTTCGCACGTGCTGGAGCATTTCGACTACATGGGCGAGCTGGTCAATACGCTGAAGGAGTGGAAACGCGTCCTGGAGCCGGGTGGAACGCTTCATGTCAGCGTGCCCGACCTCGACGTGCTGGCCGCGCTGTTCCTGAGAAAAGACCAGTTCAGCATGGACGAACGCTTCGAGATCCAGCGGATGATGTTTGGCGGGCACATCTCGCCCTACGACTATCACCTGGTGGGATTGAACACCGAGTTTCTGACCCTGTTCCTGACCGCGGTGGGGTTTGTGGAGATTCAGAAGGTGCCGGGGTTCGGGCTGTTCGTGGACACCAGCACTATGACGGTGGGGGGAGTGCCCATCAGCCTCAACATGGTGGCGAAGAAGCCCGCGCCGTTTGTGCAGCCCGCGAGCTGATTGCCAGGATTACCGATGTTCAGCATTTTTGAAGTGTTGCCGCCGCCCCCGCCCAGGATCCATATCGTGGACGTAGGGGCGATGGAGCTTCCCGGACTGGTGGAACCCTATGAGGCGTTGATGCGATCCGGCTGCGCGTATGTGACCGGATTCGAGCCGGTTCAGGCGGAGTGCGACCTGCTCAACGCCCGCGCCGGCGCCGACCGGACTTACCTTCCTTACGCCGTTGGCGAGGGAGACACCCGCACTCTCCACCTGTGCGCCTTCTCGCCGGCCACCTCGCTCTATGAGCCCAACCTGCCGCTGCTGGCCCATTTCAACAGCCTCGAGCTGCCTCTCCAGGTAGTGGAGCGCGTTCCACTGCGCACCGTCCGTCTCGACGACATCGAGGAGGTGCGCCACACCGACTATCTGAAACTCGACGCCCAAGGCGCCGAGGCCGATGTGCTGCGCGGGGCGCGGCGCGTGCTGGAAGACACGTTGGTGGTGTACACGGAGGTCGAGTTCATTCCGCTCTACAAGGATCAGGCGCTGTTCGCCGACGTCGATGCGCTGCTGCGGGCCCACGGCTTCCTGTTTCACAAGTTCACGGAATGCATCGGCCGCGCCTTCCGGCCGGTGGTCGTCAACAACGACCTCGACCGCGGCTGCAGCCAGCTCTTGTGGGGCAACGCGGTCTACGTGAAAAGCTTCCTCGCATTCGGCCGCCTGTCCCCCCAGAGCCTGCTGAAGCTGGCCATCATCCTGCATGAAGTGCACACGTCCTACGACCTGTGCCTGCTGGCCCTGCGGCATCACGATACGCAGACGGGAACCACGCTGGCGCCAGCCTATCTGGAGAGACTGATTGGGGCCGGTCCTACGGCGGTGCCCCGCACCAGAATCTAGCGTGCGGCGTCCTCGAACTTGCGCAGGGCCAGCGGGACGACCTGGATGTCTTCGGGCGAGATCGGCCAGCCCTTCCAGAGCAGCGTGGTGCAGCCGGCAATCACCAGAGTGCCATCGTAAAGCTGGAAGAACTTCGTCTGATAGTCGGAGTCGTCGTGGATGGCGTCGATGCTGTTGTCGTCTATCTGGAACTTCGGGAATTCCGACTCTTCGACGAAGAACGCATTCCAGTCGGTGGTCGCGACCAGTTCGTAGCGCTTCTCCTTGGCGAGCGCGACCAAAGCCCGCAGCGAGCAGCCGTGATTGAACGAGAAGTTCTCGTCCTGCACGAACAGCACGTCGTTCGGAATGCTGGGATTGAACTCGACGACCACCACGCGGGGACGAAAGCAGGTGAGCGAGCGCCAGACGTGCCAGTCCATGCCGTCGATGTCGATACTGATCAAATCGGGCGCCCCGGGCGCCTGGGCGGCGGTCAGGATCTCGTCCAGCCGGTCAGCCCCCAGATCGACGAAGCGATTAACCAGCTTCAGGTCGGAGCGGCCCGCGTAGGTTTTTTCGAGCTCAGGGAATTTCTGGCTGTTCCCCTCGATCAGCGTCCCGGTCCACCCGCAATTGGTCAACAGGTTGTAGACGTTGCTGAACAGTCTGCCGTCCCAGGCGCCAAATTCCACGCAGTACTTGTTGGTCGTGCCGAGCAGAGAGAAAATCTTCTCCAGGATGCCATCCTCCCCACACTGGGAGGTGACGTTGCCGCGGAAGGCGCGGAGATACGTGCTGCGGGGATTGGTCAGATCCCGTTTCTCTATTTGCAGAATCGCCATGAGGCTGGTGCGGCCGCACCTTTTTAGTGCCTGAACCGCCCGATTTGTCTCACCTTAATGAAGGCCAAGCCCGGTTGTCGCCGGCGCCCGCAAATAAGCTCAAACCCGCCCTCCGCGAGCCGATACGCACAAGTGAAGGCTGATGATCAGCCGACCCCGGCAGGATGCCGGGACATCTCAAAAACAGGATGTGACCCCATGTCATTCTCAATTGTCACCAACGTGGCCTCGATGGTTGCGCAGGAGAACCTTCGTGTCAACACGGACTTCCAGCGTCAGACCATCAACCGGTTAACTTCCGGCTATCGCATCAACGCCTCCGGCGACGATGCCGCCGGGTTGGCCGTTGCCAACAAGTACCGCAGCGACGTCGCCGAGCTGTCCCAGGGCGTGAGAAACGCCAACGACGGCATCAGCACCTTGCAGATCGTCGATGGCGGTTTGAACAACATTTCCAAGATCATGGACCGGCTGAAGACCCTGGCGACCCAATCCGGGTCTACCACCTTTACCGGCAATCGCACCATGGTCAACAACGAGTACCAGGCGCTGCTGGGAGAAATCAACCGGCAGGCCTCGAACATCGGCCTGGTCAGCAGCGGCATCAACAACACCCTGGTGGAAGTCTACATCGGGGGCGGCAGCACCGTGGCGAACGCCAAGGTGCAGGTGGACCTGAGCGGGACCGCCAACCGGGTGGACTCCACCAGCCTGGGCATCGGCAGCTCGAGCGTTTCCGGTGGCGGCACCACGGTCGGCAACGTGGACCTGAACAACACCGCGAACACCTTCCTGGCTGCCGGAACCCAGACCTTCACGTTCGCGATCTATGACACCAATGCGGCGGCGACCAGCACCGCAACGGTCGTTGTGACCGGCAGCACCGGTATCGCGGGCAGCGCGGTGCTCAGCGCGCTCAACACGGGCCTGGGCAGCGAGTTCATTTCCGCGGTCGCCGACACCAGCGGGTATCTGGCATTCGGTGGAACCCGCGCCTTCTCGGTGAGCGTGGGCGCGCCCACGGCCGGCACCGGCGTCAAGACCGCCTCCAGCGCCGTGGCCGACAACCAGGGCGTCTACCGCATGGCCGCCGCCAGCTCCGTACTGAGCGTGCTGACCGCGGCCGGTACCGACACCGAGACGCTGACCTTCCAGAACGCCAGCGGTTCGGCGGTCGTCACTCTGGACGCCACCAACATGACCACCCGGGCGCTCGCCATCGCCGCCATCAACACTCAGGCGGCATCGCTGGGCATCTACGCGCTGGCTTCCTACTCGGGCGCCAGTACGCTGGCTATCGCGAGCTCCAGCGACTTCTCCATGACCTCCTACGGCACCTCGGCCACCCGGGGCCTGTTCGGCACCAGCGGTTTGAACACCGCCACCATCACCGACCCGGATTCCACGGCAACCACCACCGGCAACGCGCTCGCCGCCATCGCGTCGCTCACCAGCGCCGTCAGCGCTCTCGGCCTGGTGCAGGGCAAGGTCGGTACCGGCCAGAACAAGCTGGCCTACTCGATCAACCTGGCCCAGTCCCAAATCAGCAACTTCGCGGCAGCCGAATCGCGCATCCGCGATGCCGACATCGCGTCGGAAGCCGCCAACCTGACCAAGGCGCAAGTGATGCAGCAGGCGTCCTTGGCGGCCATGGCGCAAGCCAACTCCGCTCCGCAAGCGGTGCTGGCCCTGCTCCGCGGCTAAACCCTGACGAGAACCTAGTGGTTCTCTCCGACCGGGGTCGGGCCGGGCCTGGGGGCCCGGTCCGGCCCCGATTCCCGTGAGTGACACGCATGAGCGACTCCAGCGTCATGTTCACCGGCGCCAGCCGGTACGCCAGCGACTTCCAGTCCCTCCTGGAACGGGCGGTGGCCATCGCCTCCCTGCCCATGATTCAACTTGAGGCCTCCCAACAAGCGCTGGAGGATGAGTCCGCCGCTCTCGGCTCGCTCAACACCAAGATCACGGCGGTCACCGCCGCCATCTCGAGCTTGAACACCGCCGCCAGCCAGGATGCCTACTCGACCGCAGTCTCTAACGCCTCGGTGCTCGGCGCCACCACGGGCACCGGCGCCACCAGCGGCACGTACACCATAGAGGTGACCGCCCTGGGCGCCTACTCGACCGCGATGAGCAAGGACGGGCTCACTGAGGTCACCGATCCGGCCACCCAGAACATCAGCTCGGCCTCCAGCTTCACGCTCACCATCGCCGGCGTCGAGACGGTAATCACGCCGGCCAGCAACACCCTGAACGCGCTGGCGGCCGCCATCAACGACGCGGACGCGGATGTCCAGGCCACGGTGGTCAACATCGGCTCGACCGCGTCGCCGGACTACCGGCTGGCGTTCCAGAGCACCGCGCTGGACGCCGTCGCCATGCAGCTCAACGACGGAACCGAGGACCTGTTCGTGGCGGGCGCCCCCAACGGCTCCACCGCGACCTACAAGATCAACGGCGTAGACGCGCAGCCGAGCGACTCGCGGACCATTACGGTGGCGCCCGGCCTCACCGCGACCCTGGTAGGGGAGGGAACATCCACCGTCACCGTCAGCCACTCCACTACCGCCATCTCCTATGCGCTTGCCTCGCTGGCGACGGCTTACAACGCGGCGGTTGACGACCTGGACCTGCACCGCGGCGAGGCCGGCGGAGCGCTGGCCGGTCAGAGCCTCATCTCATCGGTGTGGGAGTCCATCCGCGCGGTGGCCCAGTACGCCAGCGGCTCGGGCGACATCACTTCGCTGGCCGACCTCGGGCTGACCTTCGACGACGAAGGCAAGATGTCGTTCGACACCGCCACCTTCTCGACCGCCACCAGCGGATACTACGACGAGCTGATCTCGTTCCTCGGAAGCGCCGACGACAGCGGTTTCCTCATGTTCGCTACCGCCACCATGGACGGCTTGCAGGACGAGACCGATGGCATCCTGACCACGGCCATCGACTTGAACTCCGAGGCGGTCACCGACGCGGAGGACCGCGTCGCCGACGAGCAAGCCCGCATCGACGAGCTCGAGGAGAGTCTCACCGCGCAGATGGTGGCGGCCGACGCCCTGATCGCGGCGCTCGAGCAGCAGGCGCTCTACATCAGCAACCTGTTCGAGGCCATGCGGATCGCCGCGCAGTCCTACGCGCTATGACACCCCAAGAGGCCTTGCAGGCGACCGAGCAGCGACTGCGGACCGCGGTCCAGGCCGGGACCCATGACCGGGCGAAGAGTCTGCTTCTCGAGCACCGCCGCCAGTTGGAGGACACCCTGCGCGGCCTGCCCCCCGGCGGAGCGGAGAGCGGCGAGGTCCTGCGGGAGGCGCAGGCCCTGCTGGAGTGGGCGCGCCGCACGGCGCTGATTTCCCGTGCCTCCGCGGCTGCCCATTTGGCGAAGCTGCCACGGCCGTTGCGGGCCTATCGGTCCGCGCCGGCACGCTCCAAACACACTTGGGAATTGCACGGTTGAGTCCCTTCTGCGGCCGGTATCTGGCCAATGTGAGCCTGCCGCGAGCGACTACCCGGGAAGGGAAATCGACGCGGAGGCCGCGTGCGACATGAGCCTGCCGACCTGGCGCCGGGCGGCGGAGCGGTTCCTCCGCCTGCCGGCGGGCCTCACCGATGAACCGAGTGTTGCGTCTGCGGCGGGTTCAGCTTGACCTCGATGGTTTTCTCTTCCTCTTTGACCTCGAAGGTCTCGCCAAAGGTCTGGTAGCCGCGGGCGATCACCTGGACCCGGATCTTGCCTTGGGGGATGAGCGGGATCCTGGCGACGCCCTCCTGGTTGGTCCGCAGCTCCCAGTGGGTGATGATCTTCTTGCCGAACTTCGCCACCGAGCGACCCTCGACGAAGCGCACCACCACCGAAGCGCGCTCCACCGGCTTGCCGTAGATGCTTTTGACTTCGATGCGCAGCGCGGTCATGGGCGGGTCGGCCAGGGCCGAACCGGCCAGCGCCCAACCCAAGGCCAGCAGTCCAGCAATCGCTCGCATGTCTCAATTATGTCAGATGGCAGGGACGACGAACTGCCGGGGCTCTCCCGCCGCCCGGGTGACGGCTTCGGCCGCCAGATACCCGCTGCGCACGGCGCCTTCCATGGTGGCGGGCCAGCCCGTGCGCGTCCAGTCACCCGCCAGGAAGAGGTTGCGGATGCGGGTTTCGGACACGGGCCGGACGGCCTCCAGGCCGGGCCGCGCCGAGAAGGTGGCGTGCAGCTCCTTGACCACGTGCGCGCGCTCCAGACGCGCCGCAGCAATCCTGGGAAAGAACTCCGCGAGTTCGCGCAGGGCCAGCGCAACCACGTCGTCGCGGCTCATCTCCACCAGGCCGCGCGAGGCGCTCGCCACCCCCAGCAAGTAGCGCCCGCCGGCCTTGTTGAACACCCAGTGGAGAGCGCCGTCGAGCAGCGCGGCGTGCGGCGAATCCATGACCGGGCGGTCGAACCACAGGTGAATGCCGGTGATGGGCACGCAAGCGAAGGGCGTCAGGTCCAGCTCCAGCTCGGGGGCCAGCGCGGGAACGCGATCCGGCGGTACGGCCAGCACGACGTAGTCCGCCTCGAACAGCGCGCCGGCCACCACAACGCCCGCTACGGCCCCGTCGCGGACCGCGACGCGCTCCACTGGGCGGCCCAGTTGAGTCTCCACTCCGGGGACCGGCCGATCATAGAGCCGGCTCAGCGGCACGGTGGGTACGCCCAGCTCGTAGGCCCGGCGCTCACCTAGAAAGGCCAGTCGGAAGACCTGGAAGGCATGCGCGGCGGCCAGGCGGTCCAGGTCTTCGTTCACGGCGCTGACCAGGACCGGCTGCCAGAAGCGCCGGATGGCGCCGGGCGTCTGGCGCTGCCTGCTGAGCCAGTCCATCATGGTGATGGCATCGAGGTCGCTGCGGCGGCCCTCGCGCCGCAGTGCCGCCAGGCCCCGCACCACCGCCAGCTTGTCGGCGCCGCTCAGGAACCGCAGGCGCAGGAATGAACCTGCGAGATGCCAGGGCGCCGGCAGCAGCCCCGCACGCAGCCTCGACACGCGCCCGCCGGGCTCGACGAAGTGGAACTCGTCGTAGAACCGGATCCGCTCGAGCGCGCCCAGGCGGCGGTAGAAATCCAGCAGGTTGGCGCAGCAGCGCAGCAGGATGTGCTGGCAGTTGTCGATCAGCTCGGAGCCGTCCTTGGCATCCGGCGGCGTGAACGACGAGGCCCTGCCGCCGAGCGCCGGGCGGGCCTCGAACAGATCCACCCGGAACCCGGCCTGGGCCAGCGCCGCGGCGGCGGCCATCCCGGCCAGTCCACCGCCGGCTATCGCTGCGGTGGGCATCGGTAGCGCCCGTAGAGCCGGACCACGTTCTCCATCAGCCGCAAGCCGCAATCCTCGTCCAGCGTCAGCATCGACTCGGGGTGGAACTGCACGGCTTCCAGGGGCAGCTCGCGGTGCCGGATGCCCATGATAACGCCGTCTTCGCTCTCCGCGGTCACCTCCAGGCAATCGGGGAGGGTTTCCTTTCGGGCGAACAGCGAGTGGTAGCGCCCCACCTTGAACCGCGACGGGAGTCCGGCGAACACGCCGGCGCCGTTGTTCACCACCACCGAGGGCTTGCCGTGCATGGGGTAGTCCAGCAGGCCCAACTCGCCCCCGAAGGCCTCTACCGCGCCTTGCAGGCCCAGGCACACGCCGAACACGGGAATGCCTTGCCGGGCGGCGTGCCGCACCAGATCAGGCACGCCGAAATCCGCCGGCCGGCCCGGCCCCGGGGAGATGAGGATGATGCCGGGCGCGATCCGCTCGATCAGCTCGAGCGGGAAGCCGGCCCGGTAGGTCACCACCTCGGCGCCGGTCTGCCGGGCATAGTTGGCCAGGGTGTGGATGAAGCAGTCGTCGTTGTCCACCAGCAGGAGCTTGACGCCCTCGCCGGCGCGGCCTAGCCGCGCGGCCGCCACCACCGGCGCCTGCCGGGGCGCCAGCGAGCGGAAGAAGCCCGTGGCCTTGAGGCGCGTCTCCCGCTCCTCGTTCTCCGGTGCCGAGTCGTAGAGCAAGGTGGCGCCCACGGGGAAGGAGGCCACGCCGTGGCGCAGGTGGACGGTGCGGATCAGGATGCCGGTGTTGAGGTCGCCGTTGAGGGAGATCATGCCCACGGCGCCGCCGTACCAGCCGCGTGCGTCCCTCTCGAGGTCCTCGATGGCCTGGGCGGCGGCCTTCTTGGGCGCGCCGATGACGGTGACCGCCCACATGTGGCTCAGGAAGGCGTCCAGCGAGTCGAAGCCCGGCTTAAGAATGCTCTCGACGTGATCGACGGTGTGGAACACGCCGGCATAGGCTTCGATCAGCCGCCGCCCGATCACTCGGACCGAGCCGGGCACGGAGACGCGCGACTTGTCGTTGCGGTCCACGTCGGTGCACATAGTCAGCTCGGACTCCTCCTTGGGGGAGTTGAGCAGCTCGCGGATGCTGTCGGCGTCGCGCAAGGGGTCGCCGGTGCGGCGGGCGGTGCCGGAGATGGGGCAGGTCTCGATGCGCTCGCCCTCGGCGCGCACGAACATCTCGGGCGAGGCGCCCACCAGTTGCTCGTCGCCGAACTGGAGCAGGAACTCGTAAGGGCTGGGACTGTGGCGCTGCATGCGCTGGAACAGCTCCGAGGCGCTGCCCCCGTAAGGGGCGCGGAAGGTGCGGCGCAGCACCACCTCGTAGTAGTCGCCGCGGCGCATGCCCTGGCGGACCGTCTCCACCTTGGCCACGTATTCCTCGGGCGCGACGTCGGAGACCACCTCGCCGGGCTGGACTGCCGGCGGCGGAGGCACCGGCTCGCCCGTCCGTTCCAGCGCCAGCGTCGAGAGGCCTTCGAAGTCGAAGTCGTACTGGTAGCGCTCGATCTCCTCCTTCTTGCGGTCCATGAACCGGATGTCGTCGCAGAGGAACAGGTGCAGGTCCCTGGTGTCCTGGCGCGGGAGCCGCAACCGGATGGGGTCGAACTGGAACAGCAGGTCGTAGCCGAAGGCGCCCACCAGGGCCAGCCGCGAGTCCCTGGGGTTGCGGAATTCCTCAATCAGGGCGCGCAGGATGGAGAAGGCCGAGGGCTGCTTGCTGCGCTCCTCTTCGGGGAACAGCTCGGGCAACGGCTTCAGGCGCCCGCGGAGGGCGCCGCGGTCCGGTTCCAAGGACTCCCAGTGGGGGTGCGAGGCCAGGACAGCGTGAAGCATCTGGTTGAGCATCTCGCCGCGGAGGTTCAGCGGGCGGAACTCGAGGCGCCTTCCGCAGCCCACGATCTCGAGCAGCGGCCGCACGGAGGCGATGTCCCAGCGCGAGTACCGCCCCGGGTACTCGTACCCGGAGGAAAGATAGAACCCACGGGAAGTGTCCAGTTCCCGCAGTACGTGCCGCAGCCCTCGGCGGAACGGCATCCGGGAAGCGGTTCGCGTGACCGTGATGCCGTGCGGCGTAGTGTAGCGAAGCGTGCGCATCGAGCAGCGCTCCTTGGCCTCAGCCCTGGTGGACGCCGGCCACGAGAATGGCAATGGGCTGGTCGCCCAGGGTGGTGTACAACACCCAGTCCTCACCCTCCTGCTTCAACTGTGGGCGAGCCGGCGCCTCGTCAGCCTTCCAGACGCTCAGGATGGCCGGATGCGCCGTACCGGAGGCCTTAGTGCTCATCTTCACCAACTCCTCGTAGCTGGGTGTGGCGTTCAGGTTGGTATCCTGCGCGGCGGGGATGATCTTCAGGAAATCGCGCTGCGGGGCCACACCCTGGTGAGCGCCATCCACCGGGTAGAAGCTCAGTCGCAGCGTATAGACGCCCGGCGGGATCACTTGGCCGCGGCGGTCGGCCCCTGGAGCCGGGAAGCGGATGGCGCCCAGCAACGAGCCGTGGGGGATTTGCGTGAAGCTCACGTTCTGCTCAGTCGTCTTGGCGCCCGTGGGGGCTTGACCGCGCAGCCAGATCTCGCAGAAGGGCTTTCCGTTGGGAGCCACCACCCGAACGCCCTCCTTTTGCAGGGCTTCCCGGATGCTGGCAGCGAGCTCCGGCGGCGGCGCGCCCGCGGGCTCCGTCTTGTACTGGGCCAGTGCGGCGGCCGCAGCCAGACAGGTGAATAGCAACCCCTTTCTCATACCAACTCCTTAGCTTCCAGGTTACCGTGTTTGAGTACAGCCCGCGGCTACTTCGCTACGCCCACGATCAACAGGTCCACGGAGGTCTGGCCCGCTGCCAGCCGCAGGATCCACTCGCCGTCGCGGGTGATGCGCAGGCGCGGAGTGGGGCCCGCTGTGCCGGGCGCAAGGCGCAGAACGGCCGGAGCGTCCCTGCGGGAGACCTTGCGGCTCAGGGCTTCGAGCTGGTCGAAGGCGGGCGGTTCCAGGCTGGGATCGTGCTCCGCCTTGACCATAAGCACGGAGTCGCCTTGCGCGTACCGCAGAGTGTAAAGCCCCGGTCCGAAGCCGCGCCCCTGGCGGTCTGCCGCGGGCCAGGCGTAGCGGATCCCGCCC
>CAZIRH010000084.1:0-13299 GCA_964541065.1 uncultured Solibacteraceae bacterium | reverse complement strand
TTTGACAGCCGGGACGAGGCCGAGGACGCGCCCAAGGTGGCGATCGTGGATGAGATCTTGGCGGAGACTTTCTGGCACGGCCAGGATCCGATTGGCAAGCGCTTGAAACTGGGAGGAGTGCACTCGTCGAGGCCCTGGATGTCGGTGGTGGGTGTGGTGCGCCACGTCAAGCACCAGGGCCTGGACGCGCAGTCGCGGTTCCAGATGTACTGGCCATCTCCGCAGCAACTGCCTCAGCGTACGATGAGCCTGGTGATCCGCGCGCGTTCCGGAGTGGACCCCCGCAGCCTGACGCGCGTCGCGGAGAACGAGGTCCTGGCGCTGGACAAGGAGCAACCCGTTTTCGCCATCCGCACCATGGAGGAGGTCATCGCCCGTTCGGTCGCCCAGCGCCGGCTGTCGATGCTGCTGCTGGCGATCTTCGCCGCCGTTGCGTTGGTGCTGGCGACGGTCGGGATCTACGGCGTAATGTCGTACTCGATGGCCCAGCGCACCCACGAGATCGGCATCCGCGTGGCCCTGGGCGCGCGCCCGCCGGACGTGCTGGCACTGGTGGCGAGACAAGCCCTGACCCTGGTCGCGGCCGGCGTGGCGTTGGGTTTGGCCGCGGCGCTGCTCTTCACCCGCTCGCTGGCGAGCCTGCTGTTTCAAGTGCAGCCGGGCGACCCGGCCATCCTGCTGGGTGCGTGCCTGCTGCTGACGGCGGTGGCATTGGCAGCCTGCTGGTTGCCGGCGCGCCGCGCCCTGCGGTTGGACCCGCTGGCCGCTCTGAGGTACGAATGATGCAAAGCCTATTCCAGGACTTCCGCTACGCCCTCCGCCTGCTGGCGAAGCAGCCGGCTCTGACCCTGGCGGTAGTGTTGCTGCTGGCCCTCGGCATGGGCGCCAGCACCACCATCTTCACTTTGCTCAACGCCATCCTCATCCGACCCCTGCCCGGCATCGCCGCGCCCGACCGCTTGGTGATGCTGGGCCGCACGCACGAGGGCCAGGGGTTCGACCCCTCCTCATACCCCAACTACCGCGACTACCGCGATCAGAACAGCGTCTTCAGCGGCGTCTGCGCTTTCGATGACACCGCTTTCAGCATCTCCAGCGGCGGCGTGACCGAGCGGGCCCAGGGAGCGGTTGTTTCTGGCAATTACTTCGAGGTGCTGGGCGTGCGGGCCGCAGCGGGCCGCTTCTTTCTGCCGCAGGAGGACCAAGTGCCCGGGCGCGACCCGGTCGCCGTCCTCAGCCACCGCCTGTGGCAAGGACGTTTCGGCGCCGACCCAGCCGTCGTGGGCAGCAAGCTGTTGCTGAACGCCCGTCCCTTCACGGTAGTCGGCGTCGCCGGTCAAGGCTTCCTCGGGGCCCGCACGCAGCATCCCGTCGATGTGTGGGTTCCCATCATGGCTCAGGCCCACGACATCTCCGGACCGCAGTGGCGCGAGCAACGCCGCGCCAACTGGCTGGACCTCGTCGCGCGGCTGAAGCCCGGCCTCGAGCACGGGCAGGCGGCAGCCAACCTGGCAACCATCGCTCGGCGGCTGGAGGCCGCCTATCCGAGGGAGAACAAAAGCAAGGGGATAGTCGTGGCGCCCTACCACCCCCTCGGCCCCGACGCGGCCCGCGATACGGGCGCCATGCTCGGCATCCTCGCGGCGGTCACCGGGCTGGTTCTGCTGGTGGCCTGCGCCAACGTGGCCAATCTGCTGCTCGCCCAGGCTTCGACGCGGCGCCGCGAAATCGCCATCCGCCTGGCGCTGGGAGCAGGCCGGGCCGGGCTGGTCCGGCAACTGCTGGTCGAGGGCCTGCTGCTGGCGTTCGCCGGAGGGTTGGCCAGCCTGTTCGTGGCCATGTGGGGCGCAGAGCCGATCTTCACGCTGTTCCCTCCCAGCGAAGGCGTTCCGGTCCCCCTCGACCTCAGCCCGGACGCCCGCGTGGTGGCCTACGCCGCGGCGCTGGCCGCCCTCAGCGCGCTCGTCTTCGGCCTCGCGCCCGCCTGGCAGGCTTCCCGGCCGGACCTGACGCCGGCTCTCAAGGCCGGCGCGGGCGCCATTGTTGGTCGCCGCTCCCGCTTCAGCCAGGGACTGGTCGTCTTCCAGGTGGCGCTGTGCGCGGTGCTGCTCGTGGGCGCCGGCCTGTTGCAGCGCACGCTCGGCAACCTGCGCTCGATCGACCCGCAGATGAAGACCGACAACATGCTGCTCGTGTCGCTGGCCCCCGCTCTGAACGGGTACCAGCCGCCTGCCGCCCGGCAACTCTACGAGCTACTGCTGGAGCGCATCGGCGGCCTGCCCGGGGTGGTCTCGGTGACCACGGCGCAAATGGTCCCCTTCAGCCAGCGTGGACTGGCCCTCGGGCGCCTCTTCGCAGGCGCCGCCGAGCAGGGCGAGGGCCTCCAGGCGGACTGCAACCTGGTGGGACCTGGCTACCTCGGCACCATGGGCATCCCCCTGATCGCGGGCCGCGACTTCCAGCGCAGCGACCGCGACGGCGCGCCGCGCGTCGCCATCATCAACCAGACCCTGGCGCGCCGCCTCTGGCCGGACCAGAATCCGCTCGGCCAGACGCTGCGCATCGGCAAGCCGGACTCCGATCCCTGGCAGCTCGTCGGAGTAGCCCAGGATAGCCGCTACCGGAGCGCCGTCGAGCAGGTGCGCCCGTTCTACTACCTGCCGTCGGACCAACTCTCGGTGCCTGGCTTCACCGCCTTGACGCTGGACCGCACGCTGCACATACGCACCCGCGGCAACCCCCTGCCGCTGGTCGAGCCCGTGCGGCAGGTGGTCCGCGGGCTGGATCCTCACTTACCCCTGTATGAGATCAAGACACTCGACGCGCATCTGGACGCCTCCTTCTGGCCGCAGCGCATGGCCGCCACCCTGGTGGGCCTGTTCAGCCTGCTGGCCATGGTGATGGCCACCCTGGGACTGTACGCCGTCATGGCCCATCACGTCGCCCGGCGCACTCGCGAGATCGGTCTGCGCATGGCGCTCGGAGCCACGCCGCCCGCCATCCTCAGAGCCACGCTCCGCCGCGGGCTGGCCGTGGCTGCGGGCGGGCTCGCGGCGGGACTGCTAGTAGCCCTCGTCGCGGCCCGCCTGCTCGGAAGCCTGCTCTACGGCGTCAAGCCCGCCGACCCGCTCACCTTCGCCGGCGTGGCGGGCCTGCTGCTGGCCGTGGCCCTGGCGGCCAGCTTCATCCCGGCGCGCCGCGCCACGCGCGTGGACCCGGCGGTGGCTTTGAGGTACGAATGAGTACCCGTGGGGCAAGCTTTCAGCTCGGGCACCCTCTGGGTGGGGGCCTCCAGGCCCCGCCCCAGGCCGGCATGAATGCCGGCCGCAGGCTGGAAGCCTGCCCCACTGGAGGGCAGATGCACCCATGAACGCCTTCCTGCAAGATCTACGCTACGGCTTACGCATTCTGATCAATAACCCGGGCTACGCACTGGTCGGCGTGATCGCGCTGGGCCTGGGCATTGGCGCCAACGCCGGCGCCTTTACCGGCATCAGCGCCTTGATCCTGCACCCGCTCCCCTTCAAGGACCTCGATCGGCTTGTGATGATGTGGGAGACCTCCGCCAGGTTGCGACTCGAGCGAGATCCGGTCGCTCCGGCCAACTTCATCGACTGGAGAGACCAGAGCACCGCCTTCGAGCAGATGGCCGCCTATCGCTCCTGGGACGTCAATCTCACCGGAGTGGACCAGCCCGAACGGCTCCAGGGCTGTCTGGTCTCCGCCAGCTTCTTCCCGCTGCTTGGAGTGAGTCCCTCGCTCGGCCGCGTGTTCTCGCCTGAAGAGGAGCAGGTCGGACACGACCAGGTTGTCGTCGTCAGTCATGGTTTCTGGCAGCGCTCCCTGGGCGCCAACCCGAACATAGTGGGAGCGTGGGTGATTCTGGACGGCCGGGCTTTCACCGTGGTCGGGGTCATGTCGCCCGAGTTCGACTTCCCGCTGGGCACGGACCTGTGGGGTCCCCTGGCGTTCACCACAGAGGAGCGGGGCCAGCGTGGCGTGCATCTCTTGTCCGTGCTGGCGCGCCTCCAGCCGGGGGTATCCCTACCGCAGGCTCGCGCGGAGATGGCGGCGGTGGCGAGCCGGCTGGAACGCCAGTATCCATCAACCAATGCTGAGCGGGGAGTGAGGGTGGTGCCGTTGCTCGAGGCGGTGGTGAGCGCCCTGACCATCCGCTTCATGCTGATCATCGGGGCGGCGGGAGGTTTCGTGCTGCTGCTGGCCTGCGCCAACGTGGCCAACCTCCAGCTTGCTCGGGTGACCGGCCGCCACAAGGAGATCGCGATTCGCGCGGCTCTGGGGGCCAGCCGCTGGCAACTGGTTCGCCAGCTCATCGCGGAAAGTGTGCTCGTGTCTTTGCTGGGCGCGGTGCTAGCCGTGCTCATGGCGGTTTGGGGAGTTGACCTGACGAGGGCGGCCATACCTCAGGAAATCTACCGCGCGAGACCGGGCCTGAAGTACCTGGCGGTGGACAGCGGTGTGCTTGGCTTCACGCTGATCCTCGCACTGCTGGCCGGGATGATCTCCGGGCTCGTGCCGGCCCTTCACGCCTCCGGGCGAAAAACGCTCTTCGCCCTGAATGATGCGCTTAAGGAAGGCGGCAGGACTTCCGGTGCGGGGCGTGCCGGCGGTCGGGCCCGGGGTCTGCTTGTAGTCACGGAAATGGCCCTGGCGCTGGTGCTGCTGGTGGGAGCGGGCCTGATGGTGAAAACCTTCCGGCACATGTCAACGGTGGACGCCGGTTTCAACCCGCGGAACCTCCTGACCATGCGCCTGGCACTCCCAGTCGCCAGGTACCACCAAGCCCATCAGGCGGCCGCCTTCTACCGTCAAGTGCGCGAGCGACTGGCTGCGTTGCCCGAAGTGCAGGCGGCTGCCACAGCCGGCAACCTGGGCACGGCCGAGGGCTTTCTCATCGAAGGCCGGCCGGAGCCTCAGCCGAGCGAGCCTCGGCCCGACGTGCAGCCTGTCAGCGCGAACTACTTTCGCGCCATGGGCATCCCTATCTTGAGGGGCCGGCCGGTTTCCGAGCAGGATGCGGCCGAGGCTCCGCTGGCGGCCGTGCTCAGCGAGAGCCTCGTGCGCCACTACTGGCCCCGCGCGGGAAACCCCGTTGGCGCGCGGGTCAAGGTCGGCGGGCCGCAATCGCCCTGGCTTTCCGTGGTCGGCGTGGTGGGCGACGTCAAGGACTGGTTCAGCGGCGAGCCGGAGCCGGCCATCTACCTCTCGCACCTCCAGAGGCCGCAGCACTCCATGAAGCTGCTGATTCGCACCTCGGGTGACCCGCTGCGGCTCGCGAGCGGCGCCCGGGCGCAAGTTCGAAGCCTGGACCCAGACCAGCCGGTCTACGACGTCGAGAGCATGGAGCAGTACCTCGCCGGGCAGACCTCCGGAATCCGCATATCCGCGACTATGATCGCCGTGTTTGCCGCCATGGCCCTGGTGCTCGCCGCGGCCGGTATCTACGGCGTCATCTCTTACTCCGCCGCGCAGCGGACCCACGAGATGGGCGTCCGCATGGCGCTGGGCGCCACGCGGGGCGACGTGCTGATGGCCGTGGTCGGTCCCGCGCTGAAGCTCGCCCTGGCCGGCCTCGCCGTGGGACTCCCGGCGGCATACGCCATGAGCCGCGCCATGTCGAGCACGCTCTTTGGCGTGATCGCACTAGACGTGGGCACCTTTGCCGCCTTCACGCTGCTGCTGGCGGCGGTGGCGCTGGCGGCCTGCTACATTCCCGCCCGCCGCGCCACCCGGGTGGATCCGGCCGTGGCACTGAGATACGAGTAGGAGCCTTTCATGAACACCTTCCTCCAAGACCTCCGCTACGGCCTGCGCATGCTGGCCAAGACCCCGGGGGTGACCGCGGCCGCCGCCCTCTCGCTGGCCTTGGGCATCGGCGCAAACTCGACGATCTTCAGCTTCGCGGACGGCTGCTGGCTCCGGCCCCTGCCGGTGAAGGACCCAGGAAGCTTGGTGCGGGTTTTCACTAGCACGCCACGGTTCCCCGACGAGGACCTCTCCTACCCCGACTACCAGGACGTGCGCAGCGCGAGCAAGACGCTGTCGGATCTGATCGCCGTCCAGCGCCGCGGCCCCTGGCTCACCATCGACGCGACGAAGGAGAGCACGCACAGCCACATAGTCAGCGACAACTACTTTTCGGCGCTGGGCGTAAGCGCCGCCGTGGGCAGGGTTTTCACGGAAAGCCCCGGCGGAGCGCGCCAGGAAGCGGTGCTGGTGGTCAGCCACAACTTCTGGCAGCGCCGCCTGGGAGGGGATCCGCAAGCAGTCGGCAAGATGGTCATGCTGAACGACTGGAGTTTCACCATCATCGGCGTGGCGCCGCGGGGTTTCCGCGGCACCGAGCTGTGGACCGACCCCGACCTGTGGATCCCGATGAGCGCCTGGGATCCGATCTCGCCGGGCGAGTTGGTGCAGCGCAACTCGCGCGACTACAGCGTAGTGGGCCGGTTGCGGCCCGGGGCTAGCGTGGACCAGGCTCGCGCCGAGGTGGCGGCCATTGCTCGCAACCTGGCCGAGGCCTATCACAGCACCAACAAGGGCTGCGGTGGCGTGGTGATGTCGGAACGCGAGTATGAGCTCGGCCGCGCAGGCACTACCGGCCTGATGCTGGCCGGGGTTGCGGTCCTGGTGCTGCTGATCGCCTGCGCCAACGTGACCAATTTGCTGCTGGTGCGGGGCGAATCGCGGCGGCGCGAGATCGCAATTCGCCAGTCTTTGGGCTCCAGTCGCGCGCGCCTGGTGCGGCAGTTGCTGACCGAAAGCGTCCTGCTGGCGGCCATCGGCGCCGCGCTCGCCGTGTTGCTGGCTGCCTGGCTGATCGAGACGGTGCCCGCCCTGCTGGGAGCGCGTGACTACGAGTTCCGTCTGGACCCCCGCGTGCTGGGGTTCACTCTTGTCACGGCGGTGCTCACGGCGCTGCTATTCGGCCTGGCGCCTGCGCTGGCGGCCTCCAAAACTGAGCTGGTCTCCTCGCTCAAGGGCGAGGCGCTGGCACGACCTGGGCGTAGGTGGCTCACTTTGCGCAATGCGCTGGTGGTCGGCCAAGTGGCCTTATCGCTGGTCCTGCTGGACGCCTCAGGCCTGCTCATCCGCAGTCTGATCCACGCCCAGCGGGTCGATCTGGGCTACGAACGAAAGAACGTGCTCTTCGTGCAGGTTGCGCCCGAGCTGCCCGCGGAGCCCGCGCGCGTCTTCTTCGATCAGCTCGTGGAACGCGTGCGGACTTTGCCCGGGGTCAAGCAGGCAAGCCTCGCTCGGCGCGCCCCGCTCTGGCCGTCAGAAGGCGGCGTTAGCGAGCCGGTCGTCATTCCCGGCTACCAGTCGCCGTCCGGTGAGCAGCGCTTCCAGATCAAGTTCAACACGGTAGCGCCGGACTTCTTTCGCACCCTCGGCATCCGCCTGCTGCGCGGTCGGGACTTCACGGAGCGCGACGATCGCGCCGCACCGCGCGTGGTCATCATCAGCGAAACCATGGCGCGCCAGTTTTGGCCGAAACAGGATCCCATCGGGAGGCTGATCCGCACGGGCGGAACCAAGCCGGTGGACTGGGAGGTCGTCGGGGTCGTGCGGGACGCCAAGATGAACTATGTGCTGGAGCCCCCCGAACCTTACTTCTACATTCCTTTCGGCCAGGGCCGCCCCTGGTGGGCGATGACCCTGACGCTGGAGACCGCGGGCGACCCGCTGGCGCTGGCAGGCGCCGTGAAAGGCGAGATCTCCGCCCTGGCGAAGAGCATTCCGGCGCCGACCATCGATACCCTGCAAGGCCTGATGCGCCGCTCGCTCCGCTCCCGTCAGATGCAGGCGTCTCTGGTGAGCGGCCTGGGCCTGCTGGGCCTGCTGCTGGCCTCGATTGGACTGTACGGCGTGACCTCGTACGCTGTATCCCGCCGCACGCACGAGATCGGCATCCGCATGGCGCTGGGCGCCCAGAGGATCGGCGCGCTCCGGTTGATCCTGCGCCAGGGGCTGGTGCTGGCACTGGCCGGGATCGTCATCGGCTTGCCCGCCTCGCTGGCGGCCACGCGGAGGATCGAGGAAATGCTGTATGGCGTCCGACCGACCGACCCGGTGACCTACACCGCGGTGTGCGTGGGAATCATCGCGGTCGCGCAGTTGGCCAGCCTGCTTCCCGCCCGCCGCGCCACCCGGGTGGATCCGGCGGTGGCGCTGAAATACGAATGACACGTTCTGGCAACGTTGTCCGGACTGCTTCGTCTAAGCTCTTGTGCCAATCCTGAGGAGGTGTGTCATGACCAGATTCAGCCGCGCCATGTGGGCGGTTCCCCTGTTGGTGTTGTGGGCCGCGGCCGGGCTGCTCCAGGCGGGCGTCGAAGCCGAAGACCGGATGAACAAGTCCATCCCGGTGAAGCCCGGCGGGCGCTTGACGCTCGAGGCCGAGTACGGCTCGATCGCGGTCGAGCCCGCGGATGTCCAGGCCGTCCAGGTCGAGGTCTACCGCAAGGTCGAAGCTCCGACTCGCGAAGAGAACGAGCGGATCCTCAAGGACTTCGATCTCCAGGTCACCCAGACCGGCAATGACGTCACGCTGCGCGGCGTGTTCAAGGAAGGCTGGCGGCCCTCTTCGGAGGTCAGCGGCCACCGCCGGCGCATTTGCCAGGACAACAAGTGCCTGACCTATGCCGAGTACCTGCGCACGCATCACTACAAGATCGCCGTGCCGCGCGAGTTCAGCGTGGATCTGGCCACCCGCGCCGGCTCGGTCGGGGTGGGCGACTTGAAAGGCGAGGCGCGCGCCAGAACCTCGGGGGGCTCGCTGAACTTCGGGCGCATCGCCGGACCGGTCTGGGGGCGCACCTCGGGCGGCAGCATCAGCCTGGCCGGCGGCTCGGGCCCGGCCGAGGTCAGGACTTCGGGCGGCAGCGTCCACATCGGCGAGGTGAGCGGGCAGGTCGTGGCGCACACCTCCGGCGGCTCCATCCACATCGAGCGCGCCACCGGGACAGTGAGTGCCACTACCTCCGGCGGCGGCATCGAGGTACGCGAGGTAATGGCCGCCATCGAGGCCCAGACCTCCGGCGGCAGCGTGACGGCGTATCTGTCGGCCCAACCCCAGGGACCCTGCCGGCTGTCCACCTCCGGCGGGAACGTCAACATCTACCTGGCGGACGCATTGAAGGTGGACCTGGACGCGCACACCAGCTCCGGCCGCGTGACCACCGATTTCCCGGTGACGCTCCGCGGCGTCATCAGCCCGCACGAATTGAAGGCGCCCATCAACGGAGGCGGGCCGCTGCTCCATCTGCGCACCTCTGGCGGAAGCATCCACGTCCGCAAGGGCTCGGGCAGAGCGGAACGGACCGTCTGAGAGAGCGCCGTGCTCCAAGACCTCCGCTTCGCCTTGCGCGTGCTGGCCCGCAGCCCCGGCTTCACTGCCGTGGCTGTGGCCGTGCTGGCGTTGGGCATCGGGGCGAGCACCGCTATCTTCAGCGTGGTGGACACCGTGCTGCTGCGGCCCCTGCCCTACCAGGACCCCGACCGCCTGGTCGTGGTCCAGGAAGGGCTCCCCAAACTCGGGCCGGACGCCCGCGGCATCCCGCTGCCGGCGCCCGACGTGCTCGACTTCCGCCAGCAGAACCGCGTGTTTTCCTTCCTGGCGGCCTACCGCAACTCGCAGTTTGACCTTGCCGAAGGGGGCGAGCCGGAGCGCATCACCGGCGCACGCGTCTCGGCCAGCCTTTTCCCCATGCTCGGCATTCCGCCAGCGCGGGGCCGCGCCTTCACCGAAGAGGAAGACCAGCCGGGCCGCCTGGTGGTCGTCTTGAGTGACGGCCTGTGGCGCCGCCGCTTCGCCTCCGATGCGGGCATCCTCGGCCGGACCGTGCGGCTCAACTCTCAGCCTCACACCGTGATTGGCGTGATGCCGCGCGGCTTCTCCTTCCCCCAGCGCGGCCCCCGGTTCCACGCCGAGCCAGCCGAGTTATGGGTCCCCATGGCTTTCACTCCCGGTGAGTTGCGCACCCGCGGAGACAGCTTCAACTACTGCGTGCTGGCGCGCCTGAAGCCGGGCGTCACCCTCGAGCGGGCCAACGCCGACATCGAGACCATCGCCCGCCGCATCCAGGAACTCTACCCGCCGCTGGTGCGCAAGGACTTCACCGTGGAAGCCTCCGCCGTTCCCTACCGCGGCCAGGTGGTGAGCGGTGTGCGCACGCTGCTCGTGGCGTTGCTGGGTGCGGTGGGCTGCGTGCTGCTCATCGGCTCCGCCAACGTAGCCAACCTGCTGTTGGTGCGCGCTGCCGGGCGGCACAAGGAACTGGCCGTGCGCGTGGCTCTGGGCGCCGGGCGGCTGCGCCTGATCCGCCAACTGCTCACCGAGAGCGTGGTGCTGGCGCTCGCCGGGGGACTGCTGGGCGTGCTGCTGGCCTTCTGGGGTAGCCGCCTGCTGGTGGCCGCCATCCCGGGCAACATCCCGCGCGCGCAAGAGGTGGCGGTGGATCTGCGCGTGCTCGCTTTCACGCTGGCGCTATCGCTGGCCAGCGGCGTGGTCTTTGGCGCTATACCCGCCCTGGCCGCGCTGCGCGCCAACGTCGGTGAAGCGCTCAAAGAGGGCGGCAGGACCCCGTCCGCCGGTGCAGGGCGCGGGCGGCTGCGCGGGGCGCTGGTCATCTCCCAGATGGCACTGGCGCTGGTGCTTCTCATTGGGGCGGGCTTGCTGGTGCGCAGCTTCGTGCGGCTTCTCCAAACAGATCCCGGATTCCGTCCCCAGCACGTCCTCACTGTGTCGGTTTCGCTGTCCGGCGCCAGGTATGGAAAGCCGGGGCAAGCCCAGGCCTTCTTCCAGCGTCTGCTCGAGCGCCTGGCGTCGTTGCCTGGCGTTCAGTCCGTGGGCGCCGCCACCACTCTGCCCCTGGAGCCCGACTGGACTCGCGTCATGACCGCCGAAGGGCAGCCGGAGCCTCCGGCCGGGAAGTTCCCCATCCTGGCCCACACCGCCGTGCGGGGGGACTACTTCCAGACCATGGGCATTCCGCTGAAGCGCGGCCGGTTGTTCACGCCGGATGACCAGCCCCAGGCCCCGCGCGAAGTCATCGTCAGCGAGACCACCGCGCGGCGGTTCTGGCCGGGGCTGGACCCGGTTGGCCGGCGCGTCAAGTGGGGCCTCAAAGAGTCGCCGGTACCGTGGCTGACGGTGGTGGGCGTGGTCGGCGATGTGAAGTCAGGTCGCTTGGATGCGGAGACCCAACCGCAAACTTACGAGCCCTCCCGCCAGGTACCGGGGCGGTGGGCCTGGTTCGTAACCGTGCGCGCGGAGCGCGAACCCGTGTCCTTGGCCTCCGCGGTGCGCGCTGAAGCGCGCGCCCTCGACCCCGAGCAGCCCGTCACCAAGGTCCGCACCATGGAGCAGGTCATCAGCCAGTCCACGGCGCCGCGGCGCTTCAACACGTTCCTGCTGGTGGTGTTTGGCGCGGCGGCCCTGCTGCTGGCCGCGCTGGGCATCTACGGCGTGATGGCGTACTCGGTGGCCCGGCGCACGCACGAGATCGGCGTGCGCCTCTCGCTGGGCGCCCGCCCCGCCGACGTGCTGGCCATGGTCATCCGCCAGGGCATGACGCTGGTAGTGGCCGGCCTGGTCCTTGGGCTGGCCGGGGCGCTGGCCTTGACCCGCGTGATCGCCGGCCTGCTCTATGGCGTCCAGCCCACCGATCCTGTGACCTTCGTGGCCGTGTCGGTGTTGCTGGCCGCCGTGGCGCTGGCGGCCACCTGGTTGCCCGCCCACCGGGCCATGCAGGTGGATCCGGCAGTGGCGCTGCGGTACGAATAGGCGAAAGAAGCGGGCCGAAGACCGGGGGCGGGGCAGCCGCCCGATTTGATACGGCCGGTGCAATCGCGCTAGGTGTATCAGGCGGAGGTTCTGCCGTGAAACACCATATGCATCGAATCACCGCGCTGCTGACGATCCTGACCGCCAGCGGCCTGGCGCAGGCGCAGCTCGGCATTGCTTTGCCGGAGCGCACGCGCCTGCTTGAGGACCAGCGCGTTGACATCGTGGTCGAGGCACGCAACCTGACTGCCGGCGTCCTGACCGTCACAGCCAACGGCGCCGACATGAGCAAGCTGTTCACGGGTCCGATACCCGTGAACCTGGACTGCGACGCCGGCGCCGACGCCGTCTGGCGCGCCAATTTGGTCGGTTTCCAGACACCCGGCTGGGTGCGCCTCGAGGCGCGGTTGTCCTCGCCCCAGGGGACGTTCCACGCTATCAAGGACATCATTGTGCAGCCGTTTACACGTCCCCAGAACTTCAAGAACGTCGTCCTCTACATCGGCGACGGCATGACGGAGGCCTGGCGCGACGCCGGGCGCATCGTCAGCCGCAGCGTCGAGACCATCCCCGGCGTACCGGGGCTGCGGGAAGGCTTCTACGACCGCCTGCTGGAGATGGACCGGATGCCGGTGGCAGGCGCGATCCTGCACCACGGCATCGACAAGGTCATTCCGGATTCGGCCCCGACCGCGACGGCGCTGGCCACCGGCAACAAGACCTTCGACGGCGCGGTGGGCGTCTTCGCGGACGGCACCGACTGCGCCTTCGGCTCGGCCTCCACCGCCCAGACGATTCCTTTCGCCTTGGACAACCCGCGCATCGAGAATATCGCCGAATACCTCAAGCGCCGCTTCGGTTACAGGGTCGGCATCGTCACCACCGCCTCGGTCGCCGATGCCACGCCCACCGCCTTCGGGGCGCACACGGGCGACCGCGACACGGCCTTCGAGATTGTGCGCCAGTTCCTCGAAAACCCCTTCCTCGCCGGGCAGCCCGCGCCGGACGTCTTGATGGGCGGCGGCGGCGAGAGCTTCGACCCCGCCATCCGCCCGGACAAGCGCGACATCCTGGCCGAGTCCGCCGCCAAAGGCTACAGCATCGTCAAGACCGGCACCGAGTTGCAGGGGGTCCGCACCTGGAACACCAAGCTGCTGGGCATCTTCAAGACGGCCAGAACCACTGTGCATTCCAGCGGCGTGCGCGCCAGTTCGACCTCGCACATGAACGTGGCCTACGACAAGCTCAGGCTGACGCGCCCGGGCAGCGAGTCCCTGCCGGACTTCGGCGGCTGGGAGGACCAGCCCTTCCTCGACCTGATGACGCAGAAGGCCGTCGAGGTGCTGGCGGGACCCGACGGTAGGCAGCCCTTCTTCCTGATGGTCGAGGCAGCTTCCATCGACAAGCAGTCCCACTCCAACCACTTCGCCGGCGCCACTTGGGACGTGATCGAACTCGATAAGGCCGTCGGCGTGGGCCGCGCCTGGGCC
>CAZIRH010000083.1:0-13480 GCA_964541065.1 uncultured Solibacteraceae bacterium | reverse complement strand
TTTCCGAAAGTCAGAAAGTTCGACCTCAGGTCATCATGATAACGTTTGCCGAAAGGCGTGTCAAACGGCGGCGCGAATGGGCCAGTGGGGGCTCCTTCTTTGGTATGATACAGGCCGTCCAGCGAGGGATGACGCATGATAAGCAGACGTGATTTCGCGCGGCGCCTGGCCGCCGTTCCAGCCTTCACCGAGGCGGCTCTGGCGCAGCGCGCGCTGATCGGCCAGCAGTGGTCGCCCAACACGGTGTGGCTGAACGCGAACGAGAACCCGGACGGGCCGTGCCCGGCCGCCATCCAGGCCATGAACCGGGCGGTACCGGCGAGCTGGCGGTATCACTACCCCGAGATGCGCGACTTCTACGCGGCCGTGGCGCGCAGCGAAGAGCTGGGGCCGGAGCAGGTGATGGTGGGCGCCGGCTCGACCGAGGTCCTCAACGTGATCGTGGCGGCGTTCACTTCGCCCACGCGGCCACTGATTTGCCCTGTGCCCACCTTCGAGGTGCCGGTCGAGTTCGCCAAGGCCCTCGGGCACAAGCACGTGGCAGTGCCGCTGGCGGCGGGCTACAAGCCGGACCTGAAGCGACTGGCGGAGGAGGCCGGCCGCGCCGGCGGCGGCTTGATCTACCTGTGCAACCCGAACAACCCGACCTCGCTGTTCGTGCCCAAGAGCGAGGTGGCGTGGCTGGTGGACAACCTGCCCAAGGAAACCGTGCTGGTAGTGGACGAGGCCTACCTGCATTTCGTCGAGGGTTACGAGAAGCACACCGCGCTCGAGTGGGTCCGGGAGGGCAGGGACGTCATTGTCGCGCGCACCTTCTCGAAGATCTACGGGATGGCGGGCCTGAGGATCGGCTTCGGGTGCGCCCGGCCGCAGTTGATCGAGAGGCTGCGGCCGTTCCGCAATAACGCGGTAACCATCGTGGGGGTGCGGGCCGTGGTGGCGGCGCTGAAGGAAGCACCGGCGCTGATTCCGCAGCGGCGAGCCAACTTGATCAAGGTGCGCGGCGGGCTGTGCCAGTGGCTGCGCGCCCGCGGCCTCGGCTACATCGAGCCGAATGCCAATTTCGTCATGATCGACGTGAAGGCGGATGCGCGCGAGCTGGGCCTGGCGCTGCTCAAGAAAGACGTGGCCGTGGGGCGGCCCTTCCCGCCGCTGGAGAAGATGCTGCGGGTCACCATCGGCACCGAGCGGGACATGGCCCGGTTCCGGGAGGCGTTCAGCCAGGTCTACCGGGCGTAGGCCGGCCCGTACAGCACGCGCCCGGGGCGGTCCTTGGTCACCGCGCCGTTGGAGATCGCCGGCTTGCCGTTGACCAGCACCCAGGCGACGCCCTCGGCGTACTGGTGGGGCTGGAGGAAGGTGGCCTTGTCGCTGATCCGGGCGGGATCGAACACGGCTACATCCGCCTTCATGCCGGGGCGCAGCAGGCCGCGATCGGGCAGCTTCAGCCGGGCGGCGGGCAGGGAAGTCATCTTGCGCACCGCGTCCTCCAGCGTCAGGGCCTTGCGTTCGCGCACATACCGCCCCAGGATCCGCGCGAAGTTGCCGTAGCTGCGCGGGTGGGGGTTCCCCTCGCCGAAGACCGGAATCTGTCCGTCCGACCCGACCATGGTGAAGGGAAAGCGCAGGATGCGCTCGACGTCCTCCTCCGAGATGGCGTGGAAGATGCCCTGGCAGCCGCCCTGCTGCTGGAGCTCGATGATGGTCTCAGCGGCGCTGTCGAAGTTGACCTCCCGCCCGCGCTGCCGGGTGATTTCGGCGAGGTTCTTGCCCGCCAGACCGGCCACAGCGCACTGAGCCATGACCACGTTCTTGGGGTCGCCGCCGCCGCGGTCGTGCTCGAGGCGGTCCACGATGCCGGCCTTGATCCTGGCGCGCTGCTCAGGATCGGCCAGGCGCTTGGCGACTTCGCGCTGCCCGCCGGCCTGGGACCACTGCGGGAAGAGCGCTCCGATCGAGGTGCTGGAGGCGGTGTAAGGGTACTGATCGACGGTGACGTCCACGCCGCGCGCGCGGGCGTCCAGAACCAACTGCAAAGTGTCACGGCTGCGGCCCCAGTTGGCCGTGCCGATGATCTTGTGGTGGGTCACCTGTGTGGGCAGGCCGCCCTCCCCGCCGATACGAATGGTCTCGCGGACGCTATCCAAAACGCCCGCGGCCTCGTCCCGCATGTGGGAGATGTGAATGCCGCCCAGTTGGCCGATGACTTTGGCAATATCGATCAGCTCTTCGGTGGGAGTGTAGCTGCCGGGCACGTAGAACAGGCCGGTGGACAAGCCGAAGGCTCCATCCAGCATGGCCTGCCGGGCTAGCTCTTTCATCTTCTCGATCTCGCCCTCCGTGGCCTTGCGGTTCTCCAGGCCCAGCACCGCTTGCCGGATGCGGCCCTGCCCGACGAAGAGGCCGAAATTCAGAGAGATGGGGGTTCGGGCGAGCGTCTCCAGATAGGGGCGCAGAGGCAGGGGCGAACTGCCGCACTGGCCGCCCATCAGGGTGGTGACGCCCTGCCGGATGTAGTTGTCCGCAGTGGGTATTTGAAGGATGTCGCGCTCGGCATGGGTGTGGATGTCGATGAAACCCGGGGTGACGACCAGGCCCGTGGCGTCGATGCGCAAGGCAGCCTGGGCGCCGGTCAGCGTGCCGACAGCCGCGATGGTGTCCCCGCGGACTCCCAAGTCGGCACGGAACCACGGCGCGCCGGTGCCATCCACGATCCGCCCGCCATGGATCAGGACATCGTACGGCGGCGACTGAGCTGTGGCGGCCGCAGCCGAAAGGAGTGCGCACAGCAACAGCGATCGGAGCATGGAGCCTATTCTACCTGCTCGGCTGGGGCAGGATTACACCCTGGTGTGTCAGCCTGGCCCTAGCGTCCCAGCTTGGGCGGCGAAGACAGCATGGACAGGAACCAACTGAAAACCACCAACATGGCAAGCAATCCGGCGACTACCATAAGAACCCCCGATCGGACGCGCGCCATGGGAACAGCAACTGGTTTGCCAAACCAGCGGACCCGCGTGTGCTACTTTGCCAATATGCGCGTCGATCTGGCGTTTGGCAAGACCGGGCTGAGCGTTGAGCTGCCGGAAGGCTATCGCTACCGGGTTCTCGAGGCGCGGTCGGCGGTGCCGCTGGAGGACCCGCGGGCGGCGATCGAGGAGGCGCTGGACGCTCCCATCGCGGCCCCGCCCTTGCGCGAGCTGGCCCGGGGCAAACGGTGCGCCGGGATCTCGGTGTGCGACATCACGCGGCCGGCGCCCAACCGCCAGGTGCTGCCTCCGCTGCTGGCCCGGCTGGAGCAGGCCGGGATCCCCCGCGAGGGCATCACCGTTTTCATCGCCACCGGGCTGCACCGCCCGGCCACGGCGGAGGAGATCCGCCAGATCGTGGGACCGGAGGTCGCCGGGGCCTACCGGGTGCTGAACCACAATGCGCGCGAGTTGTCCGAGCACCGCCACCTGGGGACCACGGCGGCGGGAACGCCCGTCTACATCGACGAGCGCTTTGTGGCTGCCGATCTGCACCTCACGCTGGGCTTCATCGAGCCGCATCTGATGCTGGGCTACTCCGGCGGGCGCAAGCTGATCGTGCCCGGGCTGGCGGCGCAGGAGACCATCAAGGTTCTGCACAGCCCCAAGTTCATGCGGGACCCGCGCGCGGTGGAGGGCTCCATCGAGGACAACCCGCTGCACGCCGAGATGCTCGCCATCGCCGCCCTGGCGCGGCACGATTTCATCGTGGACGTGGCGCTGGCGCGCGACCGGCGCATCGCAGGGGTCTTCGCCGGCCATCCGGTGGCGGCGCACCGTCGCGGCGTCGAGTTCGTCTCCCGGGTAATGCTGGAGACGCTGCCGGAGGCCGTGGACGCGGTGATCACGACCTCCGCGGGTCATCCCCTGGATCTGACGCTCTACCAGTCGATCAAGGGAGTGACCGCCGCGGCGCACATTGTCAAGCCGGGCGGCAAGATCCTGCTGGCGGCGGCCTGCGAAGAAGGCCCCGGCGCGCCGGAGTTCCGGCGGATGCTCAAGCGATTCCCTTCCGACGCGGGGTTCCTCGAGGCCATCGAGGACGCCGAGGTGATCATCGACCAGTGGCAACTGGAGAAGCTGGCGCTGGTGACCCGGAAGGCCGGCGTGCTGTGGTACGTCCCCGGGCTGCCGGAGGAGTACCATCCCACGGTCTGGGGCCAGCTCTACGGCTCGGCTGAGGCGGCCGTGGACGCGCTGTTCGCCTCGCTCACGCCAGGCGCTTCGGTGGCCGTCATCCCGGAGGGGCCTTACGTGCTGGCCAAGGTTAGTGGGGTGAGGCCTTAGGCTATGGAGTCGCGGTCGAGCCGGCCTGGCCGCCGAACTCCTTCTTGGCTTGTTCGGTCACGATCCAGAGGTACACCGTCCGGCCGTTGACGCTGATCTTCTTGTCGGGCTTCCAGTCCTCCATGTCGAACGCGTGCGAGACGATGCGGGACCCCACCCGCAGCTCAGTGAGCAGTTTCGGGCGGAGCCTGAGATTGACGCTGGGCAACAGGTAGAGGGTAACAACCGTGGCCTCGCGAACGTCGGCGTCGAAAAGATCCTTCTCGATGAAACGCACCTGATCGGAGACCCCGGCCTGGCGCGCGTTCTCCTCCGCTTCCTTGATGCGCTCGGGGTCTATGTCCACCCCGGTGCCGCGCGCGTGGAACTTCTGAGCAGCCATGATCACGATCCGGCCGTCCCCACAGCCGAGGTCCATCACAGTGTCACCCTGCTTGACTTCGGCGAGTTTCAACATCCCCTCGACGACCTCCGGGGGCGTGGGAACGTACGGGACGTCGCCCGGTCCCTCGTCCCACTGGGCGGCCAAGGGCGCTGAGACCAGGATCAAGCAGCACAGAACCTGCACCAGACCGGCGGCCCTGCGGTGAACGAACAAAGCAGACAGACGGGTTGTCTTCATCATGGAAAGCTTACCACGGGGAAGCGGCTGCTAGGGCTCCCTGGCGGGCCCGGGCCGGGGCTTGGGCAGGGGCTTGCGCGGCATCCTCTCCGGCCGCACGGCGGCGTCATAGACCAGGCTGGCGATGATGGCCGAGGCCTGCGTCAGATCGCCGCGCTGGAGGCGGTCGTAGGTGTCCATGTTGGTGTGATGCGTGCGCGTCATGTAGTCCAGCGGGTCCTGGATGAACTGAAACCCGGGCAGCCCCACTTCGTCAAACGACAGGTGGTCCGTGCCGCCGGTGTTGCGGATGGTGATGGTGTCGGCGCCGAGGTCCTTGAAGGGCTCCAGCCACGCCTGGAACACCGGCCGCGCCATGTCGTTGCCCTGGAGGTTGATGCCGCGGATCTTGCCGCTGCCGTTGTCGAAGTTGAAGTAGCAGGAGAGGTTGGCGTGCTCGGCAGTCGTGGTCATGCTCTCGCGGTCCGCGAAGTGTTCTTTCACGTACCCGCGCGAACCCAGGAAACCCAACTCCTCGCCGTCCCACAGGCCCAAGCGCACGGTGCGGTCCATCCTGAGGTCCAGGACCTTCAGGATGCGTATGACCTCCATCATGACCGAGCTGCCGGCGGCGTTGTCGGTGGCCCCGGTGCCCGCATGGTGCGAGTCCAGATGCGCGCCGATCATGACGATCTCGTCCCTCTTCCTGCCCCCGGGCAGGCTGGCAACCACGTTGACGCCATCGACGTTCTCATAGAACTGCGCCCTGACGTCGATCTCCAGCTTGACCGGGATCTTCTTCTCGACCATCCGGGCGATACGGTTGTAGTGCTCGGCCACCAGCATGATGGTGGGCGGCGGAACTGGGTCCTGGGCCTCCCGCGAGCCGGCCGGAGAGGTGAATACGGTGCCGTAGTTGCCGCGGGAGCCGGTCATCACCACCGCCGCGACGCCCTCCTCCTTGAAGAACTGGCTGAGCTTGGCGCGCATCTGCCGGGACTCCTCCGGCCGGCGGAACTGCGGCGTCTGCGGCTGGCCCGGCCGCACGGGGCCCATCATGGCGAAGGGAGGTCTGGGCGGGCCGGGCTCGGGCGCCTTGGCCATCTCGGCCAGCTCGGCGTCGGTGAGGCGCCGGCTGTCCGGGGCCGTGGGCAGCGCCAGATCGCGCGGCTGCTCGACGAACAGGATCTTGCCTTTGAGCTGCCCCTTGAACTTGGCCGCGTCCTCGAGGGTGCGGATGACCGCCACGATGACTTCTCCGCTGACCGGGCCTTCTGTACCGGGCGCCCAGGACAGAGGCACGCCGAGCAGTGCGGTCTGCTGGGGTTCGAGCATGTGGGCGCTGAAGCGGCTGTAGGACCAGCTCCGCCCCAGCGTGCCCCATCTCTCCAGCCTGGCGTCCTCGATCCCCCAGCTCCTCAGCGTCTTCACAATCCACTCCGCGGCGGCCCGGTAGTTGGGCGAGCCGGCCAGCAGCGGGCCGTGCACGTCGCTGAGGTAGAAGGCGTGGTCCATCACCTTGGAGTTCTGGAACGCCTCGGCCTTGATCTTGTGAACGACCGCGAGGTCCACCTTCTCCTGCGCCAGGAGGACCAGCGGCAACAACAGAAGGGCGGCGAGCACCAACGCTTTCTTGGTCATGGGCGAAACCCCGAGCATATCAGATTCTCCGGTCCGGGACGCCAGACAGCGCAGCGGCCGCGGGCCCCTGCTACTGGGCGTCGCGCAAGCGCAGCATGGTCTTCAGGGTCTGGAAAATGATGTAGGCGTCCAGGGCGGGCGAGAGGTGCTTGATGTAGTACAGGTCGTATTCCAGCTTGACAATGGAGTCCTCGACGGTCTCCCCGTACTTGCAGTTGATCTGGGCCCAGCCGGTGATGCCCGGCGTGACGCAGTGCCGTTGGCGGTAGTACGGGAGCTGCTCGGAGAGAACCTTGACGAACTCGGGCCGCTCCGGGCGGGGACCCACGATACTCACCTCTCCGCGCAGCACGTTGAACAATTGGGGCAGCTCGTCCAGGCGCAGCCGGCGCAGCCAGCGTCCCAGGGGGGTCACGCGGGGATGGTCGCGGGTGGCCCAGACGGCGCCAGTGTCGGCTTCCGCGTCGTCGGACAGGGAGCGAAACTTGTACAGCACGAAGTGCGCCCCGTTGAGGCCCACGCGGGTCTGCCGGTAGAACACCGGGCCCCGCGAGGTGAGCTTGACGGCCACGGCGGTCAGCAGCATGAGGGGCAAGGCCAGGATGGTCGCCACCAGGGCGATGGCCCACGAATACAGCCCCTGCACGGCCACCAGCCCGGGGCGGGGGCCCAGTTCTCCGGAGAACACCAACTGCGAGGGCTGCACTTCTTTGGTGCAGACGCGGCCACGCAGAGCCTCGTAGGTCAGGCTGGCATCCTCGATCCGCACTCCGGAGAACTTCATCGCGAGCAAGTCGTGCACCGGTAACCGGGCGCGGCGCTCGCTCATGCCCACCACGATGCGATCCGGCTTCATTTCCTCCGCAATTTCGCGCAAGCGAGGGATAGGGCCGAGCACCGCGGCGCCAGCCAACACGCGCCCGGCCGGATGAGTCTCATCCACGTAGCCCAGGTTGGTGAAGCCCAGCTCGGGGTGGCTCCCGAGGTGCGCGGCCAGTTCCTCGACCACCGCGTCGTGTCCCAGGAACAGCAGGCGCTGGGTGCCGAAGGTCCGGGAGGCGATGGCCCCGTAAATCACTCGCCACAGCGCCAGAGATACCAGGCTGAACGCGCTGCCGCACATCATCAGCCAGCGCGGGAACATCCAGGCCGGATTCGCGTAGGTCAGGGCGGCCTGCACCACGAAGGCCAGCCCGACGGCCTGTCCGATAGACAGCGTCAGTCCGACCCGGGAGCGGATGCCGATGTCCGTGTACAGGTCAAGGAAATGCAGGCCGAACAGGATGGTCAGCACCACCGGGAGGATGCGCAGGAATCCCCCGTCATAGATCAAGAAAACCCAGGGATCCACCTCCAGCACCAGGAAGGCCGCCAGTACGTAGCAGAAGGCCACCAGGAGGAACTCTGAGGTCACCAGAATGACGACGGTGGTCGGGACAAAGACTCGGAATCGGAAGATGCGGATCATCAGCTACGTGCCGTCACCCACTCACACCGGCAGTCTAGCACGGCGGCGGTTGCGGCTCAAAGGAGGGGGGCGACGGCACAGGATCCCCGATCCTCGATTACATCAGTGTTACACTTCGATGACAGGCCCGCGCCGTTCCGGTGAGCCTGTGAACGCCGCGGTTCCCCCGGTGCGGCGGCGGATCATGAAGATGCGGATCGCCCCTACGGCCCCCTATGTGCTGGTTGCCACGCTGCTCTGCGCTGGGGCCGCCCTGGGGGCGGACCTCCAATTCTGGAACACCACCGAGTTCTTGCTGTTCCAGCGCGGGCGGTGGACCTGGAACGTGTTCGGCATGGCGCGGGTGCGCGATCAGTTGAGCGACGCGTACGATGACCGGCTGGGCAGCGTGGTCCAGTATGACGCCACCCGCCGCGTGGGTCTCAGGGCGGGCTACCTTCGGCGATGGAACAACTTCGACCGCCAGGGAATGCACCAGGAGAACCGGGTCTACGGCAGCCTGACGGCGGTGCCCGTGCTGCTGCCGGTGAAAGTGGCGTGGATCAGCCAGTACGAGCGGCACATCGCCATCCCGGGGTGCAGGGACTTCAACCAGTACAAACAGCGGTTGGACGTCGAGCGGGTCCGGCGCAGGGTGTCGCCTTTCCTCTATCAGGAACTCAGCCTCCGACGACAGGGCTTGGTACGCTCCCGGACCCTGGCTGGCCTGCGCTGGCGCCTGGAAGCGGGTACCCACTTTGAGATCGGCTACCAGTTCGAGTCGCTCCAGGTGGGCGGCGCCTGGATGCCGCGGCACTCCATCCGCACGACGCTCAGCCTGGGCGCGCTGTTCAAGCGCCCCACCTGAGGCGATCCTTGCCGGCCTGCGGGAGGCGAGACTGGGCTTTGGCAGGGCCTCTTCCCCGTACGGCATAGGACGTTCGGGGGCTAGCGTCTAAGGCAAACCCCGGGTAACATCGGGGGATGCGAACCTGCCTCCTCGCCCTGCTGCTGGCCGCCACCGCCTTTCCCGCCGACGGCGTCGCCAGTACGCGTTCCGGCAAGAAGCGCTGGTGGGCCAGCGTCGCGGCCCTGGCCGCGGCCTCGGTGCTGGACATGCACTCCAGTTGGAGCAGACGTGAGATCAACCCGATGCTACGAGGCCCCGATGGGCGTTTCGGGGCGCGCGGCGTGGCCGTCAAGTCGTCGATCCTGGGGGCTTCGTGCGGCGTGCAGTGGCTGCTGCTTCAGCGGGAGCCTCGCATGGGCAACACTCTGGCCGGGATGAACGCGGGGCTGGCGGCCTGGTCCGCCACCGCCGCCGCGCGCAACGGCATCCGCTGACTCAACCGCAGTAACCGGGCGGACGGGGAAAGGCCCCGCGCGCTTCCTCCAGACGCATGGCGAGTGCCAGCAGCAGTTCCTCCTCGTAGGGCCGCCCGATCAGTTGGATTCCCACGGGTACTCCCTCCGGGCTGAGGTCGAAGGGGATGACCATGGCAGGGAGTCCAAGCAGATTGACGAAGGTGAGCGGCGCCATGGCGTCCAGCAAGCCGATCGATTCTTCACCGGCCGGCCAGCGACGCTCGCGGTGGTGGAAGGCAATCACCCCGCAGGCCGGCGCCAGCAGCACCGGATGCCGGTCCAGTTGGCGAAGCGTGGCGGCGCGCATGGCGTCGCGCGCGGCCAGGTTCTCGAGGACCTGCTGCGCACCGGGCTCGGGCTGGTCCCACACCTGGCTGAACAGCTCCGTTCCAGTCCAATGCGCCTCACAGGGCTGGGTCTCGACCAGCCGGCGGATGAGAGGAGCGTTGAGTTCGGTGAAGAAGAACCACCACAGGCGGGGCGCGCGCTCGAGCCCGCGCGGTTGGAACGGCTCCACCGGGAAGCCCAGGCTCTCGAGCGCATGTGCGGCCTTGGCGACTGCGCCGCGCGCGGCCGGCTGCACCGGCACGTCGCAGAACCGCTCGAGCGCTCCGATGCGCAGCCCCTCGAGCCCCGGCTGCCGTAGTGGGACCGGGGCGGAGAAGGGGTCCTCGGGATCGTAGCCTGCCGTGACCTGGAACAGCAGGGCCACGTCCGCGGCGGTGCGCGCCATGGGACCGGCCACGCCCAGCAGCCCGCCGGGATGGTTGATCAAAGGGAAGTGGCCGGCAGCAGAAACCCGGCCCGGTGTGGGCTTCAGCCCCGCGATGCCGCAGAAGTGCGCGGGGACACGGATCGAACCCCCGCCGTCGCTGCCCAGGCCGCCGGGCGAGCAGCCAGCGGCGACCAGGGCGGCCTCGCCGCCGCTCGAGCCGCCCGGTGTCCTTTCAAGGTCCCAAGGGTTGTTGGTGCGCCCGGTGATGTGGTTGTCCGTCTCGTAGTTGGCCAGGAACTCCGGGCAGTTGGTCTTGCCCAGCAGGACGGCCCCGGCCTGGCGAAGGCGCGCGACGGCTGTGGCGTCACAGGCGGCGCGGTGCGAGAGGCGGAAGCGGCTGCCACAGTAAGTCGGGCGGCCGGCCACGTCAAAGCTGTCCTTGATGGTGAAGGGGACGCCGTGGAGCGGCCCCTGCGCCTCGCCGCGGGCCGCCGCCTCGTCCGCGACGCCAGCCGCGGCGCGCGCTTCGTCGGCGTAGAGCTCGACCAACCCGTTGAGCCGCGGGTTGTGCCGCTCGATCTGGCGAAGATGAGCCTCCACCAACTCGCGCGAGCCGAGGCGGCGGGCGCGCAGCGCCACCGCCATTTCCCTCAGCGTCAGTCGATGGGGCATGCTCCAACATAGCAGGGTACCGCGGGCTGTTAGAATGGGATTCGTGGCGATTCTTCGACTCACCGAAGCCCGTGCGTGTCTGCTGGTGCTGCTTTTGGCGGCGGCGCC
Organism: uncultured Solibacteraceae bacterium; assembly: GCA_964541065.1. GTDB lineage: Bacteria > Acidobacteriota > Terriglobia > Bryobacterales > Bryobacteraceae > VFZS01. Next base: position 2,615 of record CAZIRH010000083.1, on the reverse strand, counting down.
GGCTCAGGAGCCCCAGGAGACCACCTTTCGCGCCACGGTGAACGTGGTGGTGGCTCCCACCGTGGTGATCGACCGCCACGGCGACTACGTGCACGGCCTCAGGCCCGAGGATTTCCAGCTTCTCGACAACGGCAAGCCCCAGAGCATCAAGGTCGATGTGACCTTCATCCCCATCTCGCTGGTGGTGGTCGTGCAGGCCAACCGGTCCGTCGAGCCTGTCCTGCCCAGAATCCAGAAGGCCAGCCCGCTGTTCAAGGCCCTGGTGGCCGGCGAGCAGGGCGAGGTGGCGATTGTGGCCTTCGATCACCGCATCGACGTCAAGCAGGACTTCACCTCGGACGCCGACAGGATCGACGAGGCGCTCCAGAAGATCCGGCCCGGCAGCTCGAGCAGCCGCCTGATCGACGCCTTCATGTACTCGGTGCGCATGCTGGCGCGGCGGCCGGAGAACCGCCGGCGCATCGTGCTGCTGATCAGCGAAACGCGGGACGGAGGCAGCGAGGGCCGCAAGCGCGATGCCCTCCAGGCGGCGCAGTTCGCCAACGTCGAGGTGTATTCGGTGAACATCAACCGGCTGGTGACGACCTTGCTGGCGCCGGCCCCGCCGCCCCGGCCCGACCACATCCCGGCCACGGCACGGCCGCTGCCGGCGGGCGTGCCGCCGGCGCCCTCGACCGCCGCCCAGGTCACCGGCAACGCCGGCAACTCGGCGAACTTCATTCCACTGGGCATCGAGATTTTCAAGGCGGTCAAGGACATCTTCATTTCCAACCCAGTCGAGGTGTTCACCAGGTGGACGGGCGGCGAAGAGCATTCCTTCGTCACCCTGCGCGACCTGGAGCGGGCCCTGGCGCGGATCAGCGACCGGCTGCACTCGCAGTACATCATCTCTTACAGCCCCAGCAACAAGGATGAGGGCGGCTACCACGAGATCCAGGTGGAAATCCGCAACCGCACGGAGTTGAAGGCGCGCGCCCGGCACGGCTATTGGATCGCCGCGCGGCCGGAGTGAGGGGCGCCTACATCAGTGACAGCGGGTCCACGTCGATCACCAGTGCGGTGGGGCCCCACTTCTTCTCCACGGCGCAGTCGCGGATCCTGAGGAGCACCTCGCGGAGCACCTTGCGGTTGGCCGCCTTGACCAGGACCTGGTAGCGGTATTCCTGGAGCAGGCGCAGGACGGGCGCTTCCGCCGGTCCGAGCAGCTTGACCTGTTCGGGCGGGGGCGTGAGCAGGTGCCCGATCTCGCCCGCCATCCGCAGTGCCTCCTCCTGGCTCTGGCTGCGCACCAGGATGTTGGCCAGCGCGCTGAAGGGCGGGTAGCGCAGCATGCGGCGGAACTCGAGTTCCTTCTGGTACAACCGCTCGTAGTCCTGCGCCGCGGCGAAGCGGACGGCGTAGTGACTGGGGTTGATGGTTTGGATCAGCACCTGCCCGGGGAGGTCGCCGCGACCGGCGCGCCCGGCCACCTGCGTCAGGAGCTGGAAGGTCCGCTCGGCGGCGCGGAAATCGGGCAGGCCCAGACCGATGTCGGCGGAGATCACGCCCACCAGGGTCACGTTGGGGATGTCGTGCCCCTTGGCGATCATCTGCGTGCCCACCAGGATGTCGAAACTGCCCTCGCGGAAACCCGCCAGGATGCTCTCGTAGTGGCGCTTGGTGGTGACGGTGTCGCGGTCCAGGCGCGTCACGCGCGCCCTGGGGAAAGTGCGGTGCAGCTCCTCTTCGACTTTCTCCGACCCGGTGCCCAGGAAGTAAAGGTGCTCGCTGCCGCACTTGGGGCAGTCGTCTGGAACGCGCTCGGCATAGTTGCAATAGTGGCACAGCAGCCGCCGGTCCCGCCGGTGAAAGGTGAGCGTCACCGAGCAGTTGGCGCATTGCAGCCGCTCGCCGCAGGCGCGGCAGGCCAGCGAGGTGGAGAAGCCCCGCCGGTTCAAGAGCAGCATGGTCTGCTCGCCGCTTTCCAGGCGCGCCCCGATGGCCTCCAGCAGCCGGCGCGAGAACACGGCCTGCTTGCGCGTCTCCAGAAACTCCAGGCGCATGTCGATGATCTCGACCGTGGGCAGCGGCCGCTGCTCGATGCGCTCAGGCAATACCAGCAGGGTGTACTTGCCGCGCTCGGCGTTGTAGCGGCTCTCCAGGCTGGGCGTGGCCGAGCCTAAGATGACGCAGGCTCCGGCGGCCTGTGCGCGCACCAGGGCCACGTCGCGCCCGTTGTAGCGCGGCCGGTCCTCCTGCTTGTAGCTGGTGTCGTGCTCCTCGTCCACCACGATGAGGCCCAGGTTCTCGACGGGCGCGAATACGCCGGAGCGCGTGCCCACGGCCACGCCCGCCTCGCCCGCGCGGATGCGCCGCCACTGCGCCGTCCGCTCGCTGTCGGAAAAAGCCGAGTGCAGGATGGCCACGCGGTCGCCGAAGCGGTGCTGGAACTGGCCGGCCACGGCGGGAGTGAGCGCGATCTCCGGCACCAGCAGCAGGGCGCCGCGGCCGACGGCTAGCGTCGCCTCGATGGCGTTCAGGTACACCTCGGTTTTCCCCGAGCCGGTGACCCCCTCCAGCACGAACGCGTGGAACTGGCGGGCCTGGATGGCCGCGTGGATCGCCTCGAAGGCGGC
>CAZIRH010000082.1:0-13530 GCA_964541065.1 uncultured Solibacteraceae bacterium | reverse complement strand
CTCCAGGCCTGTTGGGGGGCACGCGACACACAGGCAAGAATGCCTATGCCACATTCGGCCCACGCAGAACTGGGGGAGGGCAAGGCAGAAGACCTTTGCTTTCAACGGGTGATTGACCCGGGGGCGCAGCCGGCCTCGGCCGGGCGCCGCCACGGCGGCGCAGCCTACTTCTTTGTCGCCGTCCAGGTGCCCTCGCCCAGATCCGCGAGCTGGACGGTCCCCTTCATCTGGGTGGGGCTTTCGATCTTGCCCGAATAGCGGACCTTGAAGGGCTGGCCCTCGTAGGAGGCCTGGAACTCGAACTCGATCTTGTCGCCCTTCACCGTGCCGGTGACGTCCGCCTTGCCGAGCAGGCCGGTGTAAGTCCCCGTCAGCTTCTCTCCGTCCTGCTTGAAGACGAAGGTCGGGTTGCCGGTGCCGGCCGGGGTCTCGACGGTGAAACTCCAGGTGCCGGTCACGTCGGCGGCCAGCGCCGAGGCCGCCACGAGAAGCAGAGCGGTGATGAGCTTTGCCATGCCCCTCAGCATAGCACGCGGCTCACGGCGCCCAACCCTGGTTGGGGCACTGGGCCTCGCACACTCCGCCACGATGAAGGCCGCCGTGACGTGAGATCATAGTCCTCTCTCGCGTGCCCTGTCATGAGCCGGCCCGTCCGCATCCGCCTCCAGCCGCTGGGGGAGACGATCGAGGTTCCCCGTGGAACACCGCTCCGGGAAGTGCTTTTCGCTTACGGCGTGGAGTTCCCCTGCGGCGGGCACGGGCGCTGCAAGCGCTGCCGGGTCAGGGTGCTGAGAGGCCAATTGCCGCCGACTCCCGAGGAGCAGGGGCTGCTCGGTGCCGGGGAACTCGCCCGCGGGTGGCGTCTTGCTTGTCACGCCGCGGCGGATGCCGACCTGACGCTCGAAGTCGCCCAGTGGGATGTGCCCATCCTGGTGGACGAGTCGGCGTTTGAGTTCATCCCCGGCGATGGTCTGGGCGTCGCGGTGGATCTGGGGACCACCACGCTGGTGGCGCAGTTGCTCGACCTGCGCACCGGGCAGGTGCTCGGCGTGCGCGCGGGCCTGAATCCGCAAGCCGGCCACGGCGCCGACATCATGAGCCGGATCCAGTTTGCGCTGGCCCCGGAGGGGCGGCAGAAGCTCGCGGGGCTGATCCGCGCCGGCGTCGGCCGTCTCGTCGAACCGTTGCTCCCGGTGACGGCGGGGACCATCCGCCGGGTGGTGATCGTGGGCAACACCGCCATGCACCACCTCTTCTGCGGCATTGACGTCGAGCCCCTCTCCCACGTGCCCTTCGAGACCGTGCGCGACGGGCTGGAGAGCTTCCACGCTGCCGAGCTGGGCTGGGAGCTGCTCGGAAACCCGGTAGTCGAGTTCCTGCCCTGCCTGGGCGGTTTTGTGGGCAGCGACATCCTGGCCGGTGTGCTCGCCACCCGGATGCACGAAAGCCGCGACCTGATCGGGCTGATCGACCTGGGTACCAATGGCGAGATCGTCTTCGGCACGCGCGACCGCATCCTGTGCGCCTCGACCGCGGCGGGGCCGGCCTTCGAGGGCGGCCGGATCGGCATGGGCATGCAGGCGGCCGCCGGGGCCATCAGTGAGGTCACCGTAACCGAGGGGCGGCTCCAGTGTCGCGTGCTGGGCGGCGTGGCCCCGCGCGGCATTTGCGGCAGTGGCCTGGTGGACACGGTGGCGGCGGGCCTGGAGCTGGGCCTCATCCGGGCCACGGGCCGGCTCGCCGATGGCGCCTTCGTAGTGTGCCCCCCGGTGGTTCTCACGCAGGCTGACGTGCGCGAGCTTCAGCTTGCCAAGGGGGCGATTGCGGCTGGCGTGCGCATCGTGCTCGACCGCCTGGGTGCCTCCGCCCAGGACGTCACCCGGCTCTACCTGGCGGGCGCCTTCGGCAACTACATCAACCGCGCCAGCGCCCACCGCATCGGGCTGATCGACTTCCCGGAAGAGAAGGTCCAGCCCGCTGGCAACACCGCACTGTTGGGGGCGAAACTCGCGCTGTTCGGGACGCCCTTTGCGCACCTCCGCAGCCGCGTCGAGCACCTCTCGCTGGCCGCGGACCGCCGCTTCCAGGAAATCTACGTGGAGGAGATGAACTTCCCGGAGGCTGCTTCTCTCACCTGACGCCGGGGCTGGGAGACGATTCCCCTTCACCTTCAGCCACAGGTGAGACTATACTTGAGAGGCAGTTGGGAGTCTGGGAGACTCCGTTCTTTAGGAGGGTCAGGAAAACATGCGATATCGGTTGGCAGTCTCAGTCTTTGTCATCTCGGCGCTCGCCTGCGCGCAGGAGTACCGGGCGCTGATCTCTGGCCAGGTGGTGGATCCTTCGGGCGCCGCGGTCGCCGGCGCCACGGTCGCGGCGACCAATGTCGGCACCAATGTCGTGGTCACCACGAAGACCGCCGCTGACGGTCACTATGCGCTCGCGCAGGTTCCTGCGGGCGGGTACACTGTTTCGTGCGAAGCGCCGGGATTCAAGAAATTCGTCCGCACCGGCGTGACCTTGAATGTGGGCGATCGGGCCACGATCAATATTGCCCTTGAAATCGGAGCCCAGGCGGAGAGTGTCACGGTAACAGCCGACCTGCTGACCACCGACACCGACCGGTCTGTGCTCAGCCAGTTGATGGACAACAAGGGCGTCAGCGAGTTGCCCTTGAACGGACGCCAGATCTTCATGCTGGTGCAGCTTTCGTCGGGAACGATTTTCACCCAACAGCAGTTCGGCGCCAGCGGCTTCTCCGGTACTCGCGCCTGGGACACCAACGGCAGTGTGACGGTTCACGGAGGCGCGACCAGCACCAACCAGTTCAACCTCGACGGCGCGTCCATCAACGCCGGCACCGGCGAATGGAAGTTCGCTCCCCTGGTGGACGGCATCCAGGAATTCAAGCTCGCCGCGCCGTCTTCCGACGCCTCGCTCGGCCTCTCCGGAGGAGGGGTGCTGAACATGACCATGAAGGGCGGCACCAACGAATACCACGGCACGTTTTCCGAATACGTGCGCAACAACATCTTCGACGCGGTTTCGACGCAAACCAACCAGTCGCCCATCAAGGCCACGCAACACCAGTGGAACGACTTCTCGACGCTGGTGAACGGCCCGATCAGGAAGAACAAGCTGTTCTTCTCCAGTTGGTACGAGGGCTTCCGGGAGCGGGTTCCCTTCCCGACGACGCAGACCGTGCCGAGTGAACTGGAGCGCGTGGGCGACTTCTCGGACACCCGCAACGCCTCCGGCCAACTGATCGTGATCTACGATCCCACGAGCACCGTGGCATCGGGAAGTGGCTTCGCCCGCACGGCCTTCCCCGACAACAAGGTGCCGGCCGCCCGCCAGAGCGCCATTTCCAAGAACCTCATGGCGTTCTTCCCCCACTCCAACACCGCTGGCAACGCTTACACCCGCGTCAACAATTGGATCTCTTCGCCCAACATCGGCAAGTACGGCTACAACGCCTGGTATTCCAAGTTCGATTACGTGTGGAACCAGAACCAGCGCACCTCCGGCAGCGTCAGCCAAAACTGGGGCTTCGAGTACCGCGCCTCGAACGGCATTCAGAACAGCCCGGCCAAATCCGGTAACGATCCGCTCCGGCGCATCAACTACGGTTCCACCCTGGACCACGTGTGGACCGTCAATTCGACCACCGTGGTAAACGTCCGCGCCGCCTGGCAGCGCTACATCAACTACAGCGCCCAGGAAATGGCCGACTCCTTCGACGGATCTTCACTTGGCTGGAAGAATCCCATCGGCTCGGCGTCCGCTGTCCACTTCCCGCAGCTGGCCTTCTCGGGCTACCTGACGATGGGCACGGGCGGCTACAGCAGCAACCGCATATTCTGGCCGGATCAGGCCTACACCCTGAGCGGTGCCGTCTCCAAGACCGTGGGCCGGCACTTCTTCAAGATCGGCACGCAGATCGTGGAAACCCGCCCCAACCGGTACACCTCGGGCTGGACCTACGGCAACTTTGCCTTCACCGCCGGCTTCACCCAGCGCGACCCGCTACGCTCCGACAGCACTTCCGGCAACAGCGTCGCCTCGTTCCTGATGGGCGCCGTCGCCAGCGGCAACACCGACCTCAATGCGCAGAGCAGCGCCGTTTTCCGGACCTACAGTTTCTACCTTCAGGACGACCTCAAGCTGACCCGAAAACTCAGCCTGAACCTGGGCCTGCGCTGGGATCTCCAGACCCCGATCACCGAGCGCTGGGATCGCATGGTTATCGGGTGGGATCCCGCCACCAAGTACACGCTCGGTGGCGCCTCCGCCACCGGCGGATTGGTGTTCGCAGCCCCGGGCAGGCGCACCAGTTGGAGCGCCAAGAGAACGGGCTTCCAGCCGCGCTTTGGCCTGGCCTACCGGCTCATGCCCCGGCTAGTAGCGCGCGCCTCCTACGGCATGAGCTATGTGCCCCTGGGCGGCACGGGCGGCCTGGTCACCGTACGCCAGAACGGCTATTCCAGGGGCACTCCCTATAACGCTACCGTGGGCGGCGGGGTCGATCAGTACATCCCCAACCTTCCCGGCGCCTCTACTTGGGAGAACCCCTTCCCGGCCGGGGTCCTCCAGCCTTACGGCAACTCGCTCGGCCTCAAGACCTATGTCGGCCAGGGCGTGACTTTCGACGCCCCTGACTATACCGTTCCCTACGTCCACCAGTTCAACTTCGGCTTCGAGTACGAGCTGCCCTGGTGGAACACCACGCTGGAGGCGGCCTACGTCGCCAGCCGCACCCGCCACTTGACCGTGAGCCAAAACGTCAACCCCATCTCGCTGGAGGACCGGCTGAGGTGCGCCGCCGCTACCAGTTACTGCACTACTGCGGTCTCGAATCCCTATGCCGGCGCTGCGGAGTTGCTGGGGACCGGGCTGTACAACCCCACCATCACCCGCGAGCAATCCCTGCTCCCCTATTCCCAGTTCACCGGCGTCACCAAGGCGAGCCTCGCCATCGGGAACCAGGCCGGGGACTTGCTGGAGGTCCGCGCCAACAAACGCTTCAGCCAGGGCCTGATGTTCAACCTCGCGTACACCTTCGCAAAAATCATCCAGCCCCGTGGTTTCCGCGAGCCCCAATACACGACTGTGTACCGGACCCTGGCCGACTACGATCGGCCCCACCACCTGGCCTTCACGTTGCAGTATGACCTGCCCTTCGGGAAGGGCAAACGCTGGCTATCGGGCGCCACGGGCTTCGTCGAGAAGGTTGTCGGTGGCTGGCAGTACAACACTTCGCTCGAGTACCTGGTGGGCACCCCCACCGGCCGGCCCGACGCTTTCAACCTGGTCAACCCCGAGTTGCCTCCCGGCAAGCAAACCTACAGCCGCTGGTTCAACACCTGCACCTTGCTCGCCAACGGGCAGCGGGCCAACTGCGCCTCCCCGGACGAGCCCGTTGTGTGGGTCCAGCTCGCGAACGCCTACGTCCTCAGGACCTACGACGACCGGTTCCCGAACATCCGGAATCCGTGGGCCACCCAGGTGAACTTGTCGATGTTCAAGAACATCAAGATCGGCGAGCGCTTCACGTTCCAGTTTCGCGCCGAGGCCTTCAACGCGTTCAATACGCCGATCTATCAGGGCCCGAGCACGTCACTGACCGCGAACAACTTCGGCCAGGTCACCATCGCGCAGCAGAATTTTCCGCGCAACATGCAGTTCGCGTTTCGCTTGTCGTTCTAAGCCGTTTAGAGCTTCGCAACCGAGGGCAGCTTCAGGCTGATTGCCTGTCTCTCGACGGGTTGCCTCGCCGAGGCCCCGGGACTATGCTGATTTGCAGGGAGACTGACATGGTGAATCGCAGAAAGTTCTTTGCCGCGGCGGCGCTGGCTGCGGGTCGCACCGGGGCTGCTTCTCAACTGGCCGTCGAAGGCGGCGCGCCGGTGCGTTCCCGGCCGCTGCGCGCCGACTACTGGGGCCCGCAGTACTACGACGCCAAGGAGCGGCAGGAATTGAACGACGTGCTCGAAACCGGCCGGCCCTTCCGCTGGTACGGGCGGGGCAGCGAGCCACCTATGAAGGTGGCGACCTTCGAGAAGGAGTTCGCGGCGCGCATGCAGACGCGCTACGCGCTGGCAGTGACCTCGGGGACGGCGGCGCTGCACTGCGCCATGGCCGCGCTCCAGATCGGCCCCGGCGACGAGGTCATCCTGCCGGCCTGGACCTGGCACTCCTGCTACGACGCCGTGGTGCACGCCGGCGCCCTGCCGGTGTTCGCCGAGATCGACGAGAGCTTCAACCTCGACCCGGCGGACATCGCCAGCCGGATCACGCCGCAGACCAAGGTCATCATGGTGGTCCACCTCCAGGGGAACCCGGCGGACCTGGACCGCATCCTGCCCATCGCGCGCCAGCACAACCTCAAGGTGCTCGAAGACTGCGCGCAGAGCGTGGGCGCCAGCTACAAGGGACGCCCGCTGGGCTCGATCGGCGACCTCGCCATCTACAGCCTGCAGCTGAACAAGACCATCACCGCGGGCGAGGGCGGGGCGGTCACCACCTCCGACCCGGTGCTGTTCGAGCGCGCCGCCCGGTTCCACGACCTGGGCTACCTGCGCGACGTGCACGAGCGGGTGGTCGGCAAGCCGAAGCTGGACGTGTTCGCCGGCACCAACTTCCGTATGAACGAATTCAGCGGCGGTGTGCTGCTGGCGCAATTGCGGAAGCTGGACCTCATCGTCGCCGCGGTGCGCGCCAACGCCCGCCGCGTCTACGAGGGTGTCCGCGATCTGCCGGGCATCCGATTTCGGCAGCTTCCGGACCCGGAGGGCGAGCTGGGCGCCGCGGTCTTCATCGATCTCGGGACCAAGCAGCGCTGCGACCGGTTCATGGCAGCCATGAGGGCCGAGGGTGTTCCGGTCGGCCGGCCCGGCGGCTCGGTGATCCTGCCGACCTTGCCGTACATCATCGCCAAGGTGACCGTACACCCGGCCTGGCCGTCGTTCACCTCGGCGCGCGGGCGGGCTCTCAAGTACGGGCCCGAGACCTGCCCGCGCACCCGCGACATCCTGAGCCGCTTCGCCGGGCCGAACCTGGATCCGAAGTACACCGAGCGCGACACCGCGGACATCGTGGCCGCGATTCGCAAGGTGTACCCCGCGGTCGCCCGGGCGTGAGCGCAGGGGTCCGGGCGCGGAGGAGGATGACGGCTACTTTCCCAGGTGTTTGACGAAGTCCCGGAGTAGCGTGCTCCAGGTCAGCACGCTACGGCGCAGGTATTCCTGCGTGACGCCTCCGTCCAGATCGACATCCATCTCCATGTTGGGATCCTGGTCCGCATCCAGATAGCACCTGCCGAAACGCCGTTTCTGGTTCCACTCGTTCATGGTCGCCTGGCTGGGCTTCTGCTTCAGGCTGAAGGCCACCGAGAACTGGTAGCTCTGATACCGGCCTTCCTTGGGGTCGAAGAAGAAGACCTCGTTGAGGAATCCTTCGATGCGGAACTTGAGGATGGGACGTCCGGTGGAGCCCTCGGCGCGGGTGGGCCGGAATCCGAGCTCTTCGAGCACGCCGAACAGCTCGTCTGCGCTGACGGTGGTGTAGACCTTCTCAGGCTTGGCCTGCGCGTCCGCTGCCGCTGCCAGGCCGAGCCCTATGGCGAGCGCCAGGCGGGCCGTGCGTAGTAGTGTCATCGTCGTTGGTCCTGTGGCCATCTCCTACTTCAGGTTATACTTCTTCATCTTGTAGCGCAGGGTGTCGCGGGTGATGCGCAGCAGGCGGGCGGCCTGGGTCTGGTTGCCGGCGGTCTTGTCCAGGGCGCGGACGAGCAGTTGCCGCTCGTTGTCCACCAGCGACAGGCTCTGGTCGGGGATCTCCGCCGGGGCGCCGGGCGCGGCCGCCGGCACGACCTCCGAGCGACTGATAGAGATCGGCAGGCTGGCGGCGGTGATGCGCGCGGACTCCTCCAGGATCATGGCGCGCTCGACGGCGTTGCGCAGCTCGCGCACGTTGCCCGGCCAGTCATGCGCCAGCAGCAGGTCGGCAGCTTCCCGGCTCAGGCCCTCGACGTGGCGTTTGAACTTGCGGTTGTAATGCTCGATGAAGAACTCCGCCAGCGGCAGGATGTCTTCCTGGCGCTCGCGCAGAGGCGGCAGCACGATCTGGATCACGTTCAGGCGGAAGTACAGGTCCTGGCGGAAAGCTCCCTCTTTGACCGCTTCGCGCAGGTTCTTGTTGGTGGCCGCCACGAAGCGCAGGTCCACCCGGATGTCCCGCAGGCCGCCCAGGCGGCGGAAGCTTTGCTCTTCGAGCACCCGCAGCAGCTTGGCCTGGAGGGTGAGCGGGATCTCGCCGATTTCGTCGAGAAACAGGGTGCCCTTGTCGGCCAGTTCGAACAGGCCGCGCTTCTGGTTCTTGGCGTCGGTGAAGGCGCCCTTCTCGTAGCCGAACAACTCGCTCTCCAGCAGCGTTTCCGGGATGGCCGCGCAGTTGATGGCGATGAAGGGTTCGGCCCGCCGCGGGCTGTCGTAGTGCAGGGTCTTGGCCACCAGGTCCTTGCCGGTGCCGTTCTCCCCCTCCAGCAGGATGGTGGTGGCCTCGCTGGAAGCCACCTTCCGCACGAAGCTCAGCAGCTCCCGCATGGCTGGGGACTCGGCGATGACCTCCCGACGCATGGGCGCCACCTCGTCGGAGATGTCCTTGATGGTGGCCACGGCGCCCTCCAGCTCCCCGTCGTGGCTGAACACCTGGGCCGTGCGGATCAGCACGAGCCGCTCGCGGCCATCGTCGGTGTGGAGGCGGACGGTGCAGTGGGGCACGGAGGGTCCCTGGCTGAGGCCCTCCAGAAAGCCGCAGCCTGGCTCGCAAACGGCGCAGCGGAACACCTCGCGGCAGTTCCGGCCTACCATCTCCTCGGCGGCATTTCCGAACAGCCGCTCGGCGGCCCGGTTTACCCCCGTTATGTTGAGAGCCTTGTCGTAAAGGACCAGGGCGTCGGACAGTTGATCAAAAACTGCTTCCAGCACCGCGGCGCGGCGCCAGTCGGGTACCAGCTTGGAGTTGGGCAGACCAGACAACAGATGCATCCCTCACGCCACATTGTAGCGCACCCTGGGTGATTTCACCCAATCGGTGGCGCACTCCAGTCGTCCGAAGACCCTGGCCCCCCGTTAAGCCCACCTCTCCCACAACGCCAACCGGAGCAAGGTCCTTGTGGGTCCGTAGTCAGTAAGCGGGCAGGGGCTCCACCAGATCTGGCTATTGGATTGCATACCCCTCTGATGGAGGGAAAATGCGCAAGGTCAGTTATGTCTTGAGTGGTTTCTTGCTGGCTGCCGCTCTGACGGTGTTCACTTCGGTCTCGGAGGCCACGGTCGCCATTGCCAAGAAGGAGGGCGGGGCGAAGTGCGTGGTATGCCACACCAAGGGCAAAGAACTCAACAAGGTCGGCGAGTGCTACAAAGCCAGCAAGTCACTCAAGGACTGCCAGGAGAAGGAGAACAAGTAGCGCACTGACTCCGGCCGGAAGTCCGCAAGCATGGAGACGGTCCAACTGGCCATCCGCGACGGGCGGTACGCGGCTGCCTTGCAGGAGATGCTCGAGCGGGGCGGCACCGTACAGGTGCACCGCGTCGAGGCGCCCGACCCTGCCCAGAGCGGGGTCATCGTGGTGGACGCGGATGGCCTGGATCGCCTGCCCGCTGCCCGGATCGATCCGGAGCGCGTCGTCCTGATTACGCGGAACGACCCTCAACACCTGGCGCAAGCCTGGGATGCGGGTATTCGCTCGGTGGTCTTCAGCGAGGACTCGCTGGGTACCGCGGTGCTGGCGATCATGGCGGCCGAGTTGCGGGCCGCCAAGCCCGAGTCGCACCCGGCCGGGCCGCCCGGGCCATCCGGTGCCTTTGGATGCGGCCAGAGGAGAGGCACCTAGCGTGAGGCGTCCTTTGGATGAGGTGGCAGAACTGGTCCGCAGCCGGATCTGCGCTTCGTGCCAGGTGCGGGTGGAGGCCTGTGAAGAGGGGCCTGCGCTCCGCTGCGTGCTGTTCGACCTGTTCCCCCTGGTGGTGCAGGCCATTCTGGCCACCGAAAGCGATAACCTGGAGGACTACCGGCAGGCGGTCTGGGAGAACGTTTGCTCGGTCTGTGTGGACGCCGCGCTGGACGGGAGCTGTGAGTTGCGCGACCAGGTGCGGTGCGCTTTGGATCTGCACCTGGCCGACATCGTCGAGGTGGTCCGGCAGGCTTACGCCGCGGACACGCTGGCCTCGCCGGGTGCTGGGGGCTGATCCAGGAGCGGGAGTGAAGGCTAGGTTGGGATGCGAAGCTTGGGTGTCCTGACGGTCCTCTGGCTGGTGTCCTGGGGCACCGGGGGGCTGGCGCAGGAAGCTTCCGATGCGTGCGTGGGCTGCCACGAGCAGTCCAAGCAGGTGCAGGCGTCGGCGCACGCGGGGGTGGGTTGCGCCGACTGCCATGCCAGGCACGAGACCTACCCGCACCCGGCCGGACTGCCGAAGCCGGCCTGTGCGCAGTGCCACTCCTCGATTGCCGCGGAACACGCCGCCAGCGTGCACGGCCGCGCCGTGAAAGCCGGCAACGCCGCGGCTCCCACCTGTACGGTCTGCCACGGCGGTCCCCACGAGCTCAAGCCTGCCCGTTCGGCGGAGTTCCGCAAGGCGGTGCCGGAAACCTGCGGTATGTGCCACTCCCAGGTGGCGGAGGAGTTCCGCGGCAGCGTGCACGGAAGAGCGGCGCAGCAAGGGGTGGCGGCGGCCCCGGTGTGCACGGATTGTCACGGCGAGCACGGCATCCTGCCGCCCCAGAGCCAGGCCTCGCCGGTGAGTCCTGCTCACATTCGCGAAGCCTGTGGGCGGTGCCACGGCAGCGTCCGGCTCTCCCGCCGCCTCGGGCTGCCGGCAGACCGCATCATCAGTTTCGACGCCTCCTTCCATGGGCTGGCGGCCAGGTCCGGCTCCCAGTCGGTCGCCAATTGCGCCAGTTGCCACGGGGTCCACAACATCCTGCCCTCTTCGGATGCGCGGTCGAGCATCCACCCCAAGAACCTGCCGGCCACCTGCGGCCACTGTCACCCGGGGGCGGGCCGGCGGTTCGCGCTGGGCACGGTCCACCAGGTGGAGGGTCGTGGGGAGCCTCCGGCGGTTGCGTGGGCGCGGTACGGCTACCGCATCCTCATCCCGCTGCTGATCGGCCTCATGCTCCTGCACAACCTGGGGGACTGGGTGCGCAAGCTCCGCGCGCGCCGGTTCCGCCCAGGCGCCTACCCTCCCGCCCCACCGTGGACGCCGGAGCTGCGTATGTATGGCTTCGAGCGGCTCCAGCATGCCCTGCTGGTGGTTTCCTTCGTGGTGCTGGCGTGGACCGGCTTTGCGCTGAAGTACCCGGACCAGTGGTGGGCCCGGCCACTGGTGCACTGGGAGCAGTACTGGCCGGTGCGGGGAACGGTGCATCGGGTGGCGTCGGTGGTGTTGCTGGCCGTCGCCGCCGCCCACCTCAGCTCTCTGGTCGTCAGCCGCCGCCTGCGCCGCCACTGGCAGACGCTGTGGCCGGTGCGCCGCGACGTTGCCGAGGCGGTGGGAACGCTGGCCTACAACCTCGGGCTGATCAAGCGCCAGCCGCAGGTATCGGTTCACAGCTACGTTGAGAAGGCGGAGTACTGGGCGGTGGTCTGGGGCACGGCCATCATGGCGGCCACCGGCCTGATGCTGTGGTTCAATGACCTGGTGCTGGCCTGGCTGCCCAAGAGCGTGCTGGACTTCGCCACGGTGGTCCACCTGTATGAGGCCATCCTGGCCACGCTTTCCATCGCTATCTGGCACTTCTATTTCGTAATCTTCGACCCCGACGTGTACCCCCTGGAGACCGCTTTCCTGACCGGGTACAGCGTGAAGCGCCGCGAAGCCGAGGTCGTCGAGGAGCCAGCGGCCGAGGAGGATTTGAGCCGTGGGGTCTCTGAAGAATAGGCCGGGCGCCTGGTTGTCGCCCCTGGTCCACCTGTCGAGCAACTGGTTGAGCCGGCTAGGCGTGGTGGCGGTGACCACGGCCGGGGTGCTGTGGCTGTTCCTGCTGCCCACCAGTCTGAAGGGGCAGGCGGCGCACCCCTACGTGGGCATCATGGCTTTTCTGGCGCTGCCGGGGCTGTTCTTCCTGGGGCTGGCGCTGATCCCGCTGGGGATCATCCTGCGGCGGCGCCGCGAGCGCCGCCGGGGCCTGCCTCCGGCGGATCTTCCGCCGCTCGATTTCAAGAACCTCGAGCTACGCCGCTTGCTGGCGTTTGTGGGCGTGACCACGGTGATCAACCTGACCATCGGCTCCCAGCTCGCTTACGGCGCGGTGCACTACATGGACAGCGTCACCTTCTGCGGCGAAACCTGCCACCAGGTGATGCAGCCCGAGTTTGCGGCTTACCAGAACTCCCCGCACGCGCGGGTCGAGTGCGTGGCCTGCCACATCGGGCCGGGGGCGTCCTGGTTCGTGAAGAGCAAGCTGTCGGGCGTGGGACAGGTCTTCGCGGTCACGTTCAACACGTATCCGCGGCCCATTCCCACCCCCATCCGCGATTTGCGTCCGGCGCGGGAAACCTGCGAGGCCTGCCACTGGCCGGACAAGTTCGGTGCGGACCGGCTGCGGGTGCTGGACAAGTTCGCCCCCGACGAGCGCAACACGCTCACCAAGACCGTCCTGCTGATGCTGATCGGCGGGGGCACAGTCAGCCGTGGCATCCACGGTGCGCACATGGCGTCCGGAGTCAGCATCGAGTACGCCCCGGCCGACTATGAGCGCCAGGCCATCCCCTGGGTGCAGTACCGCAACGCTCGCACCGGGCGGACCACGGTCTACCTGACCGCGGAGGCCACCCCGGAAGCGGTCGCGCGCCTGCCCAGGCGCCTGATGGACTGCATGGACTGCCACAATCGCCCCACGCACGCCTTCGAGCTGCCCGACGGGGCGGTGGACCGCGCCATGGTCGCGGGGCTGATCCCGGCGTCTCTGCCTTTCGTCAGGAAGGTGGGCGTCGAGCTTCTGAAGCAGGAGTACCAGAGCCACGAGCAGGCGGCCGGCGCTATGCGGGCAGCGCTCGAGGCTCGCTACGGGCGGCGGGCGGAGATCGCCCGCGCGGCTCAGGCGCTGGTGGATATCTACCGGCGCAACGTTTTCCCGCAGATGAAGGTGGCCTGGGGCACCTACCCGAACAACATCGGCCACAACGATTTTCCCGGCTGCTTCCGCTGCCACGACGAGCAGCACTCCAGCGCCGACGGCCGCAAGATCACCCAGGACTGCAACACCTGCCACCGCCTGCTGGCCATGGAGGAAGCGGCGCCCAAGGTCCTCACGGACCTGGGGCTGGCGGAGGGGCCGTAGCGGGAGGGTGGAGACGCGTGTAGGGACGAGAGGTTCCCCGCCTGCTCGACGAGCAGAACTCGCCACGTTCGAGGCCGTCGCCAGCGCACCGCCAGTGCCAGTGGCGTGTTACGCTGACCGGGAGGGGGTTTGTGCGGGTCCGCACAAGCAGTGGCTAGATGGCCCCCGAAACAGTGTAACCGTCCG
>CAZIRH010000081.1:0-13610 GCA_964541065.1 uncultured Solibacteraceae bacterium | reverse complement strand
TCAGCTACCTGGCCGCGCCCAACACCAGCGCGACCGCGAGGACCGCCAGCGTCAACGTCGCCACCCAGACCTTCACTGCTACCCAGCCCGCGGCCTGCACGCTCACCCTCAGCCCGGCCAGCCTGCTGGCCCCGGCCAGCGGGCTGACCGGTACGGTGACCGTCACGGCCAACTCCTCGAGCTGCGACCGCTCCGTGGTCAACCCCGTCGCCTGGATCACCATCACTTCCGGCGCCACCGGGACCGGCAGCGGCAGCTTCGGCTACAGTATCCCCGCCAACAACACCGGACAGGTGCGCAGCGCCACGCTGACCGTGGGCGGCCAGGCCCTGAACGTGTCCCAGGACGCCACGGCCTGCAACCTCACTATCTCCCCCGCTCCACCCACGTTCACGGCTTCCGGCGGCAGCGCGTCGTTCACCGTAACCACCAACTGCGCCTGGACAGCCACCAGTAATAGCGACTGGATCGCCATCAGCGCGGGAACCAGCGGCACGGGCAACGGCACCATCCGCTATGGGGTGGCGGCCAATTCCTCGACCGAGGCCCGCACAGGTTCGCTCACCATCGGCGGCCTGACCTTCAACATTTACCAAGCTGGCGTCCCGTGCACCGTGACGGTGATGAGCCTGCGCGCCAGCCTCCCCGCGGCGGGCGGCTCGGGGAACATCGAGGTGGTGGCGCCCTCCGAGTGCGGCTGGACCGCGGTCAGCGGCGTGCCGTGGACCACCATCGAGGCGGGCGCCGCGGGAACCGGCAACGGGGCCGTGGCCTACGCCGTCGCCGCCAACTCGACGCCGCAGCCGCGCACCGGCACGATCACCGTCGCCAACCAGGTCTATAACATTACCCAGGCCGCGGCCTCCTGCGAGCTGGCGCTCTCGCCCGCCAGCGCCACGCTGGGCTCGGGCGGCGGCACGGGCAGCTTCACGGTGACTTCCAACTGCACCTGGACCGCCTCGACCAGCGCCCGGTGGATCACGCTGTCCGGAGCGAGCGGCTCCGGCGAGGGACAGGTCAGCTACACCGTCGCGGCCAACTCGTCCGCGGATGGCCGCACGGCTACCATCACCGTGAGCGGGCAGACCTTCACGGTCGTGCAAGGCGGCGTCTCCTGTAGCGTAGTGCTGGCCCCGGCGAGCGCGGATGTGGCCGGCAGCGGCGGCGCCGGCACGATCAACGTGGCCTCCGGCACCGGCTGCAAGTGGACCCCCGACCCGCCGCAGGCCGACTGGATCAAGATCACCTCCTGGTCCAACGTCTCCGGCACCGGCGTGGTGCAGTACTCGGTCTCCGGCAACCCCTCGCGCACGCCGCGCACGGGGACGGTCGCGGTGAGCGGGCAAACGTTCACCGTCAACCAGGGGCCGATTGAGATCCTGCTGGCGGCCTCGCGCGTGGTCAACGCCGCCAGCTACGCCTACGGCGCCGTGGCGGCGGGCGAGATCGTCTCGCTGTTCGGTCTTTTCCCTGGCCCACCCGCTCCGGCCGCGCTCGCCTTGAGCCCGGACGGCAAGTTCGTCACCACCTCGCTGGCCGAAACCCGGGTGTTCTTCGATGACGCGGCCGCGCCGCTGCTCTACGTCTCGGACACGCAGATCAGCGCGGTGGCGCCCTACGCCGTCGCGAGCAGGGCCGCCACCGAGGTGAAGCTCGAGTACCAGGGTCTCCAGTCCAAGCCCGTCACCCTGAAGGTGGCCCCAGCCGCCCCAGGCATATTCACCCTGGACGCTTCCGGCAAGGGCCAAGGCGCCATCCTGAACCAGGATTACGGGCTGAATTCGGCCTCGAATCCCGCGGCCAAGAACTCCGTGGTCATGCTGTTTGCCACCGGCGGCGGGCAGACCGCGCCCGAGGGCGTGGACGGACAGGTGGTCGCCGGGACGCTGCCCCGGCTGCTACAGCCGGTGACGGCGCGCATCGGCGGCCTCGAGGCGCGGGTGCTCTACGCCGGGGCGGCGCCGGGGCTGGTCTCCGGCGTGCTCCAGGTCAACGTCCAGGTGCCGGCGCAGGTCACGGCCGGCAGCGCCGTCCCCGTGGTCGTGCGGGTGGGCGATTACGAGAGCCAGGCCCAGATCACCATGGCGGTGAAGTAGGGGCGGGCTGGGGCGCACCATCAAGGTCGAGCAGGGGGATGGCTCGGGGACGAAGTCCATCGCGGACACGGAGTACACCTCCTGCGCCTGCTCCCCCTTCGGCAAGGTCTGGCGCGCCTCGCAACCCTATGCCCCGGGCGGAACCGTCTACTGGACCACCAACACCTACGACTGCCTGGGCCGCACCACCCAGGTCGCGCACCCCGCCGGCTCTGGGTCAACGACCTACCTCTATGAGGGCAACACCACCAAGGTCACCGACCCGTCCGGCAAGTGGAAGAAGTTCGCCAGTGACGCCATGGGCAACCTCGTCCAGGTCACCGAGCCCGACCCCGGCGGCGGCGCCAACCACGAGACCTACTACACCTACAACCTGGTCAACCGGCTGACCCGGGTGGAGATGCCCCGCGGCGGCGCCGCACTCCTCGCAGGTGGTGATGACGTGGCGCCTCACCGGGCGCCCGTCCTCGTCCCGCTCCGGCCGGCTGGCCGTCTCGAACTCCGTCCCGCACGTCCGGCACTCCCCGTCCGAGTAGCCGCCCCTAGGCCCTGCCAGTTCCTCGGGCACCTCCACTACCCCTGCGCTCAACATCTTCGTGCCTCCTCCCTTATTGTGCACACCGGTTGTGCAGCGTCAAGAGCTATTTTTTCCTTCCCCTTGCCTCCACAGCCGCCGTGCAGGTATATTACCCTTAATGCGACGACGCAGGAATCCATCCGCCGCCCCCCCAGATCCCGCCACGATCTCCGCGGTCATGGCAGAGCTCGGAGCTCGGGGCGGAGCCAACAGCCGGAAAAATCTTTCTCCTACGAAACGCAAACGGCTAGCTAGGAAAGCTGCTCTGGCGCGTTGGGCGAGGAGGTCTCAATGACGGGTACCCATCCGGGTTGGCGTGTCATCACTCGGAAGTCCCTCCTGCTGGCCGGGGCAGCGGGCATGTTCCTTACGGGCCTGTGCCCTCCGTGGAAGTACACGTGGATCATCGACCGCAGCGTGACCCATGAGAATTATGAACGTGGAGGCGCCGCCGCTGCCATCGGTATAGCTCTCATCGAGACCCCGGCTGCGCGTGCCTGGCTCTGGTCACCCGGATCCACCGCACCAGCGCAACAGATCCGCCAGGTTCATCTCGGTCTTGGCCACTCGGTCGATGCGCGGCGTCTCATCATCGAATGGGCAATGATCGCCGTTGCTACCGGGGTTTTGGTCTACGTACTCAGATGACCTCTGAGGTCAGCCCCTAGTCCCCCACCTCGATCACCCGCCCGTGCCGTCGCCCGGGCCGCCCATCGTGCCGCTCCGCACAGACCTCTTTCCTGACGAAGTCGCGCTCCACTTCGTCCAGCACCCGCTTCTCCGTCTCGAGCAACCCCACCTGCAGCCGCAGGCTCAGCCACACGTTCAACGCTTGACAGGCGAGCGCCAGGACGCTCACCACCACCGCAATGGTTCCGTCCGTCATCGTCCCAGGACCTCCTTGGGGAATTCGGGACAGCCCACGCAATCACCAATTCTCATGGGGCTGGGTTGGTGAATGTTCTGGACCATCGCACCCGCCGTCAATCGCATCACCGGCGCGGGTTTCGGATATGATGCCCATGGGGACCTGACTGGTCACCATGGCGGTGGAATAATGAGCCTGCTGCGAGCCGCCCTGAGGCTGCTGGCCGTGTTCTTTGCCCACTACCTGGGCCGCTCGGCGGTGGGGCTTTGCCAAAGGCGCGAGGCGCGCTCCAGAACCATCACCTGGGCGCTACGCACTGCCGTGTGCGTGGTGGCCGTGCTGTGGGCCCGCGGCCTGGACCTGCTCTCCGGGGTGGTGTTGGCGCTGACGGCGATCTCACTCGGCACCGGCGCCTGGCGCCAGCTCCGCCCGCCCAAGGACGAGGGCCTGGTCAAGCAGATGTTCCCCGAGGAGTGAGCGGCTTTGTCCCCGGGCTGCCGGGCCTCAGAAATTCGCGTTGCCACCCGGCGAGGTTCCCGCCGAGTTCGTCAGCGTTACCGTCACCGAGCTGATCGCATTGATGTCGCCCTGCACAGTGAAGGGCTGGGTGTAGGTGAACGTCCCTCCGGGCTGGGCCGCGGTGTACCTGCCGCCGGAGGCGGCCGCCAGCGAGACCGTTGGGTTGTCGGCCCTCACGTTGTACCCCGAACGGGCCGCGAAACTGAAGGTAGCCTGGGTCAGCTCGCGCGTGGTCGAGCAGCCGACCACCTCCACCTCGAAGCCGGAGCCGGTCCGGTTGCGGAGCGTGACGCTGGTGATTTCCGGCCGGGCGCGGTTCAGCCGGAGACTCCATCCCGTGGCCGCAGAGCTGCTGTTGACGGCGATCCCTTTGGACCGCAGGTTCGTGACCCGCAAGTTGATCGTTCCCGCCACCGTGCCGGTCTGGAAGGAGAGAGCCCGTCCGAAGTTGACTGCGGTCTGGTCGGCGCGAATCGTGAAGTCCGCCGCGCGGCCGCCCGTGGAGAACTGGACCGAGGGATCGTCGCTGTTGTTGACCGCATCCGGGGTGAAGGAAAGCTCCAGCCGCCCGGTCACGTCGAACGGATACTGGGCCACGCTGATGTTGACGTCCACCCGGGCAGCCGGGCTGCCGGTGGCGTTCCATCCGGCCCACGCCCAGCCGCCGATGGTGCCCAGGATGATGTGGCTGTACTGCCGGGTGGCCGTGCTCGAGGTGTTGTCGGTGACCCGCACCGTGAAGCTGTAATTCGCCGAGGTGTTGGGAGTCCCGCTGAGCACGCCCGTGCTGGCATTCAGCGCCAGGCCTGGCGGCAGCGATCCGGACGCCAGGGACCAGCGGTACGGCGTTGCACCCCCAGATGCGGCCAGCGTGACCGAGTAGGCCGTCCCCACTGCCCCGTCCGGCACCGACGAGGTGGTGATGGTGAGGGCGGGGCCGATGGTGATGGTGTAATCTCGGGTGGCGTTGTTCGACGCACTGTCCGTCACCCGCACGGTAAACGCGAACGTGACCGCCGCAGTGGGAGTACCGGCGATGACCCCGCTCGCGGCATCCAGCGTCAGCCCGGGCGGCAACAATCCTGTGGCCAATGACCAGCGGTACGGGGCAACCCCGCCCGAGGCGGTGAGCGTCTGGGAGTAGGTCCGGCCCACTGTCCCGCCGGACACCGACGAGGTGGTGATGGTGAGGGCGGAGAGGATGGTGATGGTGTAATCTCGGGTGGCGCTGTTCGACGCACTGTCCGTCACCCGCACGGTAAACGCGAACGTGACCGCCGCAGTGGGAGTACCGGCGATGACCCCGCTCGCGGCATCCAGCGTCAGCCCGGGCGGCAACAATCCTGTGGCCAATGACCAGCGGTACGGGGCAACCCCGCCCGAGGCGGTGAGCGTCTGGGAGTAGGTCCGGCCCACCACTCCGCCGGCCAGCGGCGGGGCGGTGGTGATGGCCAGCGGTCCGGGCGTTACCACCTCGACTATAGTGAACGTCAGCGTAAAGAACGGGGCGCTGTTATAGCTGACTTTGACGGTCCAGGCGCCGGGCATGCCAGCCGGCGGGTTGCCAGCGATCCTGAAGGCGGCGTCGGTGAAGCACCAGTTCCCCGGGGTCTCTGCCGGCGTCCACGGACCACTCACGGCCGCGTAGTATTGGCCGCTGGGAGTGTAGTACTCGCTGGCGAACACATCACCGGCAGCGACTCCGGTCGCGTAGAACCACAGGTAGGCTTCCGGTTCAGTGGTCGAGAAGCTGGCATAGGGCGTGGGCAGGCTGGCCAAGGCCGCGTCGCAGGAGGCGGGCGGCTTGGGCTTGGTCATCATGAAGACCTCGGGCCTGGCCGCCGCCTGGAGAGACGCCGCCAGCACGGCGCACAGCAGAAAGCATCGTCGAGCCACCGGGATACCCTCAGGGAGCGGTTGGCTCCGGGTCCTGCCCGCGGTCCGGAGGAATGAAAAGCAGGCGCGGTTCGGCCGCGTCGCCGTCGATCATCCACATCGGTTCCGCGGAAGGCTCGGTCAGGCGAAACACGGCGTTGCCCCTCAGCCTGTGCAAGCCTGTGGGTGAGCACTCGCACGGGACTGCGGAGGGCGGGCCGCCTTTCAGGTCAATCACCGCGACGCTGCGCGAGCGGGCGTTGGCCACGAGGATCTTGTGGTTGTCGCCCGAAACCGCCACCGCCACCGGGCCGGAGATCCCCTCCGCCTCGCCGCCCAGCAGAGACCACTCCCAGACGCCCTGCGCCGGGCGTAGCCGGTAGATGAGGTTGCGCTGCCCGTCCGCCGCCACCGCGTCCTGGCTGTCTCTGAAGAAGCTGAGGCTGGAAATACCGGGTGAGAGGGGCAGCGGTTGCGGGCTGCCCGCACGGTCGAGGAAGATCGCCTGGCCGGTCTCCGGATCCCCCGCCACGGCCAGCATGCAGGCGGCGTCATCGCTGAGCGCCAGGGCCTGCAAGGGCCCGCTCGCGGCTGAAACGTCCAGATCGGCCACAACCGCGGGCGCCTCCGGCAGTCCAGAGACGATCTGAATCCTGCTGGCGCTGCGGTGGTACAGTGCCGCCGCTCTTCCGCTCGGGCTCAGCACCACCTGGTCCGGCCAGGCACGCGCATCCGCGAGCCGGTTCACGCCGGGCACGCCCCCCTCCAGCCGGACCAGGAGCACTTCCCCGCTGCCAGCCTCCGTGGCCAGGAAGAAGTCCTGCTCCGGAGCCACGAGGGCGCCGCGCACGGCCGCCCCCAGCTCCAGCGACTTACCCAGCACCGCCGCCCCAGGTATGCCGAGGATGGGCCTGACGGCCGCCGCGTTCGCATCCGTGACGTAGCCCAGCACGGCCTCCGAGATCCGGGCGCTCGCGCTCAATGCGTCTTCGCTGGCGGCCGCCCGGGCTTTCGTCCCAAGCTGTCCGGGCGGGTCTGCGATGGCTCCCGGCTGGGCCAGCGCCGTCACCGCGGCCAGCAACAGGACGAAAACGACTCTCTCTCGCCAGGACCCTCTCGTGCACATGACCGTTGCCCTCGGTGAGTTCGCTCGCTATGGTTTTATACCGGGAATCCCAGGCGTGATCACGGTGACCGGCGGTGGCTGCGCCGGCCCCGGACCTCCGCCTCCACCTTTTCCTCTGCCCGCCACGGCAGCTCCCACACCCACGGCCCCGCCGACGCAAGCCAAGATGGCGATGACTTTCCCCGAACCACCCTTCTTGGCGGCGGCTGTCCTGGGGCGAGCCGGAGCGCTGGGCTGCGGCACTGGGAGCGGCGCCAGCTCGGTGACGTTCGTCTGGGTGATGATGGCCCTGGCGGTCTCCCCCTTGTAGGACGCCGTGACCCGGATCTCGAACCTCCCCGCGAGTTTGTTGGGGCGGATCCGCACGCTGACCTGGCCCTTCTCGTCGGTCAGTATGGTGGCCACCTGGACATCGCCGGGCAGAGTGGCCCCCGCCCCGCTCGAGGGAAGCAAGAAGGTGACCGCGGCGCCTGGCACCGGCTGCTCTCTCTGGTCGTTTACCTGCACGATGAGGTCCCGCGCCGTGGCTGCCCGGATGCTGTTTACCGCGCCCTCACCCCCGAGGATCGCGATCTTGAGCGGCCCGGTCGCCTCCTCCTGCGCCACCACGGATGCCGCCAGCAGCAGGCAGGCGAGGACGACGGCACCCCATTTCCATCCGCAGCGCCTTCGTGGCATAACCATAGTCCCCCTCCTGGCGTAGACCGCTCATTATGCTACAAGCGGGGACGGTAAAGAAGCGCGCCGGTGTTCCCAGACTACCCAAAGGATGACATGAGCGTCCGCATCCGTTCCAGTGCCCGGAGGGCAGAAGCGGGCAGCACTGTGCCCGCCAGACAGGCGGCGGCCAGCTTCCAATTCCGCGGCTCGGCGAGGAATCCGGCGGGTGAGGCCCGGAAGCCCCGCCACAGCAGTCCGCAAGCCTGTCCGAACCGGCGGTCTTCGTACGCCAGGTAGGCCAGATAGCGGCACATGTTGCTCGCCGCGCGGCGTTCGACCGCCGCGATCTCGCGCGGCGCCACGGTTCGCAGCTTCTGGAGCGTCGCATCCCAACTGCGCTCCATGGCCCGCCAGTCGCGAGACAGTTGGCCAGCATGCCGCCGGTAAAGCGTCAGTACCTCCTCGATGGCATGGATGTTGTCCGGCCGCAGCAGTGCTACGCGCAGGAAGGCGTCCAGGTCAAAGCAGCGGTGCAGCGAGGGATCGAACCCCCCAACGCGGTTCAGCGCCTCGCGCCGCATCACCACCGAGGAGGTGCTGCCGATGACGAAATCCTCGAGCAACGGGCCGAACGCGATGGGGCCGCGCCAGAAGCGCGAGTGAAGACCCAGCTCACGGCCTTCTTCGTCGATCAGGCGCGACCAGGAGAACGTCAGGTCCGCCTCGGGGTGGCCCTCCAGGTAGGCGATGTGTCGGGCCAGTTTCGTCTCCAGCCACAGGTCGTCATGGTCCAGGAAGCCGACGTAGACGCCGCTGGCAATCCTCAGGGCGGCGTTGAGCGCCGCCGGCTGGCCTTGGT
Source organism: uncultured Solibacteraceae bacterium (assembly GCA_964541065.1). GTDB lineage: Bacteria > Acidobacteriota > Terriglobia > Bryobacterales > Bryobacteraceae > VFZS01. The sequence continues at coordinate 5,030 of CAZIRH010000081.1, read as the reverse complement.
TGTCTTGCCGCAGCACCCGAATCCGGCTGTCGGTGTACCGCCGCAGTTGCTCCGGGGTGTCGTCGGTCGAGCCGTCGTCCACCACAATGAGTTCGAAGTCAGTGAAGGTCTGCCGCAGCGCGGAAGCCAGGGTGGCTTTCAGGAAGCGACTGGAGTTGTACGCCGCGACCAGGATACTGGCCGCGGGAGAGCGGTGCTTCGCCTCAGGGAGCATGTCAAGCCGCGTTCGAGGGCAGAGTCAATCTCTACCAGCCTACAACGCGCGCCCGGGCCGCGCGTACTCGCGGTCAGAGTGTGCTACCAGTGGAGTACATGGCTGCGCTTGCGCCAGCCCTGCGGCCCTGGCTGCTTTTGCTGGTGGCTTGCCCGCTGGCAGCCGGGAACCATTACCGCGTCGAGGCCACGCTCGACCCGGCCGCCAACCAGGTCCGCGGCACGGTCCGGGTGTTGTATCGCAACCCGGCCACCAGGCCGCTCGGCGCCATTCCGATCCACACGATTGCCGACATCTCGCGGGTCGCCGGGGTGGGCGGGCGCGAGCTGCGCTTTCAGCGGAACTACCTGCTGGCCGGCGACGCCGTCCTGCTCGGGGAACCTCTGCCTCCGGGCGGCTCTCTCGACCTGGACATGGCCTTCACGACTTCCAGCCCCGAACACCGCGACGGCTACCGACTCGTGACGGGCGCCTGGCACCCCAAGGCGGTGGTCTTCCGTGAAGGCCGGTTCAAGCGGGAGGAGCAGCAAGCGGATTCCTACGAGGTGACTCTGATCGCCCCGGCCTCGGAGGTGATCGTGACCTCGGGACGACTGCTCAGCGAAGAGCAGCTCGAAGCAGGGGCGAAGCGCCTGCGCTACCGCGCCGACGACATCACCAACTTTGGCATCGCCAGCTCGCCGCGCTTCGTTCAGACCAGCCGCCAGGCAGGCGATGTCGCGATTCACTCCTACTACTTCCCCGAGGGTGAGAAGTGGGGCGTCAAGCTGGCCGACTACGCCGCGCGGATCGTCTCCTTCTACCGCAAGACGTTCGGCTTCTACCCCCAGGACGTAGTGTCGATCATGCCCGGCAGCAAGACCTCCGGCGGCGGCTATCCGGCGGCCAGCAACCTCTTCGTGGTTCACGACACGCTGGACCGCCAGGGCGGGGAGCCCTTCGCCGAGTGGATCATGGCGCACGAGATCGGCCACCAGTACTGGGGCTTCGACTGCGTGATCGATTCCGGCGCCCACTACCACTGGCCCGGGCTGGCTCTGGGCATCTACACCGACCGGCTGTACACCGAGGGTCACATCCCCGGTCGCAGCCATCGCGGCTTTGTTGAAAGGTACCTGGGCGGTGTGGCCAAGGGGCACGACACCACCATCCGCCGCACGCGGGCCGAGGTCGCGAACCTGTCGTTCGACTTCAACAACATCGTGGCCCACGGCAAGGCCTATGCCGTCATCCAGATGCTCGAGGAACTCCTCGGCCGGGAGACCTTCCTCAAGCTGGTGCGGACCATCCTCGAACGCTGCCGCAACCGCTACCTGTCTTTCGAGGATTTCGAGGCCGCAGCCGAAGAGGTCAGCGGGCAGCAGCTCGGCTGGTTCTTCCGCGACTGGGTGGACGGCAACAAGGTCCTGAGCTACGCCATCGAAGGCGTCGAGCAGACGGCCGAAGAGGCGCGCGTCAAGGTCCGGCGCACGGGCACCGCCGGCATGCCCCTGGAGCTGGAAGTGACCTGCGAGGACGGGACCCGCGTGCGCCGGCGGATCGCGCGCGAGTCGGACGTGCAGACCATCAGCTTTCCGGCCACGGCCAGAGTCCGTCAGGCGCGGCTGGACCCCGACGGGCGCATGGCGCTCTACTCGCCGGCCGGGGAACACGTCTGGGGGAACAAGTAGTGATACCTGACAGGTGCAATTAGCCATGAATCACGACAAGCTGGAGGAGATTTCCCGGAGACGCCAGGCCGCACACGCGAGGCTGGTCGCGCTGAAGTCGAAGGTCTACCGCGGGTTCCTGGAGATGCAGCGGGCAGCATTTGCCGATGGCGCCTTGCCCAAGAAGCACAAAGAGCTGATCGCGCTCGGAATCTCGATCGTGGTGAACTGCGAGTCCTGCATGCAGTGGCACATCGAGCAGGCGGCCCTGGCGGGGGCGTCCTTCGAAGAAGTTTTCGAGGCGATCGAAGTCGGCATGGAGATGGGCGGCGGGCCGGCTACGGTCTCGGCGCGGTTCGCGCTGGAGGTGATGGACAGCGTGCCCCTGAAGCCGCGGGCAGGCTAGTACTACTATGTTATAAACGTAGAACGCAACAAAGAGGACAGAAGCGGAGTTGGCGGAGAAGTGCTCTCGGAATCTTGATTCGGAGTGCTGCAATTGACTGCGGGTTATGCCGCTCGGCGCGCACGCGGCGAGCCGCGGGGCTGGAGGTCGGGCGGAATCCCCGGGGCGCGTAGTTCCAGTCGGCCGGTGCGGGCGGAGGGGGAAAAACGGCTCCGCTCGGCTACCAGGAAACCATAAGCCGCGATGCAGAGCGTACCATGATGATGGAAGCCCCGCCAGTTGCGTCCCTCAAAATGGCCCAGGCCGAGTTCCTGCTTCAATTCTTCGTAGTCCCGTTCGATAACCCAACGGTGTTTGGCCAACCGGACCAATTCCCTGAGCTTGGTCTCGGCCGGCAGGGTCGAGAGCCAGTACTTGGTCGGCTCCGTTTCTGTGCGAGGCCACTCGATGAGCAGCCATTCTTCCGGGTACGGCTCGCCGCGCTCGTAGTCGCGATGCGCCGGGCGAACGCGCACAGCCGCAAAACGCGATGTCAGCTTTTGTTTGGTTCCTTCACGCCAAGTCACGTTCTTCCAAGCCTCGGCCGGCAAGGAGAGTGCCAGGGCCTTCACCGAAACAGGTTGCCGCGCCCCACTTCGTCGCAGCAGCCTCGGCGGGCGTCCCCTTCCCTTCCAGGCTCTTTTCGGCAGGGGCCCTTGACCTGGTTTCCAGACCGTGATCGAAGACATCACGCCCACGACATACGGCAACTGCAGTGCGGTGATTCCTGCTCGGAAGCGAGTGTCGGTTCCATAGGCGGCATCGGCCAGCACCGGCGCCGCCGGGATGGCTTCCTCCACGGCCCACTGGATTTGCCTCAACGCTATCGCCGGCTTCGTCTCGAAAGCGATCTCCGCGGGAACGCCAGCCTCCTGGCACCGTGGCTGATCGTTCGCCCAAACCTCCGGCAAGTACAGCCGCCAGGCGACGGGTAGACTGGCCGTATTCGTGGCGATCGACAGACTCACCGCCACACGGCAGTTTTCCTGCTTGCCCACTGGTCCGCAGTACTGCCGTGTCACACCCACCGAATGCGTTCCCTTCTTCACAAAACCGGTATCATCAACGATCCAGGCTTGCACCGGCCCTTTCTGTCTCATGGCGGGCAGCGCAGACTCGCGGACGCGCCGCAGCACCGCCTCGTCACTCCAGGGTGCGTCAGCCACCAGGTGATGCAGCGACTGGTGCATCCGGCGTACGTTGTCCGGAGCGAGCCGCGCGGCCATGGGCTCGACGCTCTTGCGTTCCCCCGGCAGCAAAAGGCCCGTGCAGTAGTTCTTCAGCGGGACCACTCGGTCCGCGTGCCCTGCGGCTTGCGCCAGGCCATCCAAGTAGGCCGCAAGGCGTTTCTGTTGTGGGCCTGGCGCGTAGAGGCGAGAGCCCACGAAACAATTCTACCATGAAATGTCTTGTTTATAACATAGTAGTGCTAGGGGAGCTTGGCGAGCGCCCGCCCGCCGGCAAACAAGTAGGCCGGCTTCCCGCCGGGGCCGGGGACCACCACGATCTCCTCGGGCGCGGTGGCGCCGGTCGGGGTGAACGCCAGGCGGTCCGCCGCGAACCTGCTCAAGGGAAACTCGCGCCCCCGCATCTTGAGAACGGGCTGGCCCTCCCGCAGGACGATCTCCGCGCTCGTGCCGCCGTTTTTGTAAGTGCCTGCCAGAGCAGCCATCTCGGCGTCGCTCAGGGGAACTGCTTGCTTGGGCGCGGAGGCGGGTCTCGGCGCGAGCGGCAGGACCATCTCGGTGGCCTGGTCCACCGTGCGGCGCATGCCGACGCCCGTGCGGTTGGCCATGGCGATGATGGCCACGCGCTGCTGGGGCGCCATGCGGACGAAGCTGCCGTAGCCGCTGCGCGCGCCGCCGTGCTCCCACAGCAGCACGCCGCGATGGTTGCGGACGTTCAACCCGTAGCCGTAGCGGGTGTCCGGGTCGCTGGGAACGCGCGCGTGCCGTGCAGTCATCTTGAGGATGGCGTCCGGGCAGATGGCCTGCTGGCCGTCGATGCGGCCCGCGTCGAGGAAGGCGATGGCGAAGCGGGCGAACTCGTTCACGCTGGTGAACACCGAACCGGCCGGCCAGTTGGCCGCGTTGTCCGCGAACGGGCGGATGACTCTCGGCGGGCCCAGGGGCTGCTCCTCGTGCCCCTGCGCCAGCGGCCAGGTCATGGCCAGGGTGGGCCGCAGGGTGGTGCGGGTCATGCCCAGGGGCTTGAAGAGGCGTTCGGCCATCATGTCGGCGTAAGGTTTCCCACCCACGGTTTCGATCAGCAGGCCCGCCAGGTGATAGCCCGGGTTCGAGTAGGAGTAGATGCGGCCGGGCGCGGTGAACGGAAACCCTTCGGCCCAAGAGCGGACATAGTCACCCAGGGCAGAATCGTCGTGCAGGCCGAACATCTGAGCGTCGTCCTGAAGCCCGGCGGTGTGGCTGAGCAATTGGTGGGCGGTGAGCCGGGCGATGGCGGGATGGAGCCCCTTGATGTAAGCGCCCACCGGCTCGTCGAGCTTCAGCTTGCCTTCCTCGGCCAGACCCACCAGGACGGCGGCGGTCATCATCTTGGTGGTTGAGCCGACGCGGCACAGCATCTCCGCGGTCATCGGCGCGCCGGTCTCGAGGTTGGCCACTCCGAAGCCTTTGGCGAAGACGATCTTTTCGCCGAGGACGATGGCGACCGCGCCGCCCGGAGCGTTGAGCTGCTTCAGCTCCTCCAGCGCCGCCGGCAG